>NZ_JBKFBI010000030.1:0-47239 GCF_053346095.1 Methylobacterium sp. A52T
CGGCCGCCCGGGCGGCCGCGCGCTCGCCCGCCGTGGCGCCCTGGTCGGCGAGCGCGAGGCACTTCTCGAACCGGTCCCGGTCGGCGGGCGTCATGGGCGACGTCATGGGCAGCGTCTTATCGCCGAGTCGACCCGCCTGTCCCGTCGCATCGGATCCGTCGATTCGGTTTCGCGCCGGCCTCCGTGCCGGTCAGGCCGCCGCGGCCGCGCGTCTCGCCGGCCGTCCGGCCCCGCGACCTGCGCGGCTAAGTCTGGGCGCGTCCGTTCCCGCCCGGCCCGATCGCCGGCCGTCCGGCCCCGTCCGGCAGGCCGCCGAGCACCACGAGGATCCGTCCCAGGAGCGCCCGCGAGTGCCGCGCGCCGCTGCCGATGGCCGAGAGGTCCGGCCGGCCCGCACGGGCCTCGTAGGCCGCGCGCAGCCGGTCGAGCTGCCGCCTGCGCGTCTCGGGATCGCTGGAACCCATGGCCCATCCTCCCGGCGGGCCCTGGCTCGCGGTGCGCCCCCGCGAACGAGCCTTCGACCATCCCGAGTCGGGGAGTTGGAAAACCGTGTCTGAACGGTCCCTACGACCTTTAGCGCCGGAACGCCTGGACATACGCCGCAGGCTCCCCGACCGTGTGGCCAAGGATACGGGTGCCGTTGTGGTCGGCACCGACCATCAGACAGGGGGTTCCACGCCCCAGGGCCGCGCGTACGGCCCCGCTGGCCTTCTAGTCGCCTCTAGGAAGGAAATCCAGCCCGGCGTGCCGCGCCGCGCTCGAGTCGGCGGAAACCGCCGTCGATCAGGAGCGCCAGCGCGGACACGGCGAGGCCGCCCTGCAGGACGTAGGCGGTGTTGCCGGTCAGCAGGCCGGAGATGATCACCTCCCCGAGGGTGCTGGCGGCGACCGTCGAGCCGATGGTCGCCGTCGCCAGCCCGATGACCGCGGTGAGGCGGATCCCCGACAGGATCATCGGCAGCGCCAGGGGCAGCTCGACGCGGACGAGTCGCTGCCGGTCGGTCAGCCCCATGCCGCGGGCGGCCTCCATCAGCGCCGGGTCGAGATCCTCGAGCCCGGTGAGCGCGGTCTCGAAGATCGGCAGGAGCCCGTAGAGGACGAGGGCGATCAGGGTCGGGACCGCGCCGAACCCGAGGATCGGCACGGCCAGGGCCAGGACCGCGACGGGCGGGAAGGTCTGCCCGATCCGGGCCACCGACCGGGCGAAGGGCAGCACGTCGCGGCCGGCCGGGCGCGTGGCCGCGACCGCGAGGCCGAGGGCGATCACGGCCGCGGTCGCGGTCGCGGCGGCGACGAGCAGGAGGTGGTTGGCGGCGAGCGTCAGCAGCGGCGTCTGGGCGTAGATCGGCGGCGTGTCGCCGGGGGCGAAGGGCCGGAACAGGGGCGCGAACCACCCCGGAGCGACCAGGAACGCCCCGAGCAGGGCGAGGAGCGCGGCCCGGGCGATCTGCGCGGCGCGGATCACGGCCGGGCGCCCCGCGCCTCGAGGGCCTCCCGCGTCACCCGGCCCAGGACGACGCCGTCGCGGCTGACCGGCAGGGCCGGGCGCCGGGACCACAGGCTCTCGGCGAGGGCGGCCCGCACCGTGGTTCCGGCCGGGATGGGCGGGCCCGGCGCCGGGCCGGGCTCGATGAGATCGTCCACGGCGCGCAGGGCCATGAGCTGGAAGGCGCGGTCGCCGCTGCCGAGGAGGGCGCCGACGAAGGCGGTGGCGGGCGCGCAGACGAGGTCCGCCGGGGCGGCCTCCTGCACGAGGCGCCCGCCATCCATCACGGCGACCCGGTCGCCGAGATGCAGGGCCTCGGTCATGTCGTGAGTCACCAGCACGATCGTGGTGCCGTAGCGCGCCTGGATCGCCAGCAGGTCCGCCTGCGCCCGCCCGCGGATGATCGGATCGAGGGCGCCGAAGGGCTCGTCCATGAGCAGGATCGGCGGCTCGGCCGCGAGCGCCCGGGCGACCCCGATCCGCTGCTGCTCGCCGCCCGAGAGCGCCGCCGGCAGGCGGTCCCGGTAGATCGCCGGATCGAGGTTGAACAGGCCGAGGAGTTCGTCGACCCGCGCGGCGATCCGCCGGCGGTCCCAGCCGACGAGCTTCGGCACCACCGCGATGTTCTCCGCGACCGTGCGGTGGGGGAACAGCCCGTGGCCCTGGATGGCGTAGCCGATCCCGCGCCGCAGCAGGTGCGGCGGCACCTCCCGGACGTCCCGGCCGGCGATCCGGACCGTCCCGGCGCTCGGCTCGATCAGGCGGTTGATCATCCGCAGCAGGGTGGTCTTGCCCGATCCCGAGGTGCCGACCACCGTCAGGATCGCCCCGGTCTCGACCCGCAGGGTGACGTCCGCCACCACCGTGCGCCCCTCGAAGACGCGGCTCACCCCGGCGAGGTCGATCATAGGATCCGCTCCGCCGCGCGGCCGCGGCTCAGGTCGATGACGGCGTCGAGCAGCACCGCGGCGCCGGTCGCCATGGCGACGGTCGGCAGCGCGCCGAGCAGGACGAGGTCGCCCGCGTTCTGGCTGATGCCCTGGAAGACGAACACGCCGAGGCCGCCGCCGCCCACGAGGCCCGCGATCACCGCGAGACCGATGTTCTGGACGAGGACGATCCGGATCCCGGTCAGGATCGCCGGGAGGGCGAGGGGCAGGTCTACCTGGAACAGCCGCTGGCGCGCGGTCATGCCGACGCCCCGGGCGGCGTCGCGCACCGGCCGGGGCACCGCGTCGAGGCCCGCGACGGTCGCGGCGACCACCGGCAGGAGCGCGTAGGCGAACAGCGCCACGAAGGCCGGCGCGGCACCGATCCCCGCGATGCCGAGGGCGGCCGCGCCCGGCACCTCCCGGCCGATCCAGGCCAGGGGCGCGATCAGCATGCCGAACAGGGCCATGGACGGGACGGTCTGCACGACGTTGAGGCCCGTGAGCAGGCCCGCCCGCGCGGGCGCGACCGGGCGGGCCAGCACGGCCGCCGGGATCCCGACGGCGGCGGCGGCCGCCACCGAGGCGAGGGCGAGGGCGGCGTGGGTCCGCAACTCCCGGCCGAACGTGTCGGAGCGGCCGGCATATTCCCGCAGGACCGAGAGGTTGTCCCAGAAGCCGGTGCGCAGGGCGAGCCCCGTCGCGGCGACCAGCAGGGCGAGCGCGGCGATCCGCAGGAGCGGTCCCGGCCGCAGCCGCGCCAGCCCGTCGCCGGCCGCGAGGGCCGCCGTGACGAAGGCGAGCCACCAGCCCGCGTCCGGCGAGACCCGGCCGTACCGGTCGCCCGGCGCGGTCAGGTGGTCGGCCGCCCAGCCGGCCGCGAGGCCGAGCAGCAGCAGGATCGCGGCGGCGGCGGCCAGCCGCAGGATCGGCGCCGACCGCAGGACCAGCGGCGGCAGCGCGAGGGCGACGACGCCCCCGAGGAGGAGCGCCGCGCCGGGGGGGAGCGCCGACCACGCCGTCAGCGCGGTGCCGGCCGCGATCCGGTTCGGCCGGACCGTCATCAGCGGCAGGGCGAGCAGGCTCAGGGCCAGGACGGCCGCGAAGGCCGCACCCAGCGGGTCGACGCCCGGGCGAAGCCGCCCGGTCGCGAGGGAATGCCCCATCCTCACGCTGCGGCGGCGCCCGGGGGCGCGACGAGGGACGGAAATGCGGCGGATCTCATGAGGCGGGTCACCGGCGTCGCGACGCTCTCGGGCGCCCCGCCGCGCATCCTTGCCGGCGGAGCCCCGGCTTGTCGACGCGGGATCCCGCGGGCGGCGGACGGCTCCGCCCGCGAGGGCGCGTCGCGCCGCGCTGTCCGCGCGGCCTGCTCACCGCACGAACCCGTTCCGCCGGAGGAAGTCCGCCGCGACCGCGGAGGCCGGCTCGCCGCCGATCTGGACCCGGCCGTTGAGATCCCGGAGCGTGGCCAGATCGAGCCTGCGGAAGATCGGGTCCAGCACCGCGGCGATCTCCGGATGGGCCTTGAGGACCGCGCCGCGGACCACCGGCGCCGGCTGGTAGACCGGTTGGACGCCCTTGTCGTCGTCCAGCATGACGAGGCGCGCGACCGCCATGCTGCCGTCGGTGCCGAACACCATGGCGGCGTTCGTGCCGGAGGTGCCCCGCGCCGCCGCCGCGATCGTCGCGGCCGTGTCGCCGCCGGCCAGGATGACGAGCTGGTCCGGCCGGAGAGTGAAGCCGTAGGCCCGGCCGAAGGCCGGCAGCGCCCCCGGGCTGGTCACGAATTCCGACGAGGCGGCGAGCTTGATCGCGCCGCCGCCCGCCACGTAGCGGCCGAAGTCGCTCATGGTCCTCAGGCCCGCGGCCCGCGCGATCTCCTCGCGCACCGCGATCGCCCAGGTGTTGTTGGCCGAGGCGGGCGTCAGC
Source organism: Methylobacterium sp. A52T (assembly GCF_053346095.1). NCBI lineage: Bacteria > Pseudomonadati > Pseudomonadota > Alphaproteobacteria > Hyphomicrobiales > Methylobacteriaceae > Methylobacterium > Methylobacterium sp. A52T. Next base: position 4,348 of record NZ_JBKFBI010000030.1, read on the forward strand.
CAGACGAGGTCGTTGGCCGCGCGATCCAGGTCCCGGGCCGTGCGGTAGGCCGCCGCCGGGTCCTTCCAGACCGGGAGATCGGCCTTCCCGAAGAAGAACGCCGCGTTGCCGGTGTATTCGGGATAGATGTCGATCTGCCCCTCGATCAGGGCCTGGCGGACGATCGCGGTGGCGCCGAGCTGAATCTTGTCGACGGTCGGCAGGCCCCGGGCCTGGAGCGCCTGCAGGATGATATTCCCGAGCACCCCGCCCTCCGTGTCGAGCTTGGAGGCGACGACGATCCCGGCCGCCAGTGCGCCGGGCGCGGGCGCGCACTGGGCGGCCAGCAGCGCGAGCCCTGCCGCGACGAGCCCCGCCCGGATCCGCTTCACCATGCCCTCCGGGTCTGCCCCGCGCCCCGTCGGTCCGGTCGGGCGCACGCCGTCCGACATCTAGGGCCGGTCCCGATCAAGTTGAGGCGGAGCGCGCCGCGCCTGTGCCCCACGGGAGAGAGGGCATGGCGCGACTGACTCCGCCCGAATCGTCGTCCGTCCGGGCCGCGGCGCCACGGTCGGGGACAGCTCTCGGGCCGCTGCCGCGGCGTGATTCGGCGCCCGGACCCGGTCGACAGCCGCGTCTCCCGCACCGGACCGCTCCGGCGTCGCGCGCCGCGCGACCCCCGCGAAGACCCCGGCGCCCAGCGAGTCCAATCGGGGCCGTATCAAATCAACACATTCCCGTTAACGCTGTTTAACCTTTACACGATCCTTCCGCGAACGATCCTGGCTTTGAAGATATAATCTTGAGTACATGCTTTGTGTCGAAAGGAGGGGGGATATGTCGTATTCGATTCTGGTTCGCGATCTCACCCGCGAGACCGGCGGTACTCCCAAACTTCTGGCCTACGACATTCACGACCGCTCGGCGGCCGAGACTCTCGTGTCGGTGATCGCCACTTCGTACCAGGATCACGGTTTCAATCCAGCGACCCGCGTCCACTGGTTTCGCCACGCGGGCGGCCTGCGCGAGATCTTCACGTGGCCGCGGTCGTGACCGGCGGCGCGCGGGCTCAGGTGCCGCAGAAGGTCCGGTAGCCGACGCCGCCGCCCGCGGGCGCCTCCGCGAAGGCGGCGTGGTCCGGCTGGTCGTCGTAGGGGCGGGCCAGCACGGCGAGGAGCGTCGCGAACGGCGCGAAGTCGTCCCGCTCCACGGCGGCCTCGATCATCGCCTCGACCCGGTGGTTGCGCGGGATGAAGGCCGGGTTCTCCCGGCGCATCGCGGCGGCGGTCTCGGCCGGGTCGCGCGCCTGCTGCGCCAGCCGCGCGCGCCACGCGGCCGCCCAGGCATCGTAGCGCGTCGGGTCGACGAACAGGTCACGCACGGCCGCGTCGGCCTCTGGCCGCGCCGCCGCGTCGCAGAGCCGGCGGAACGTCAGGGTGAAGTCGGCCTGGTTCTCGGCCATGCGCTGGAGCAGGTCGCCCGCCAGCTCGGCGTCGCCGTCGCGGGTCTCGGCGAGGCCGAGCTTGCGGGCGAGGCCGCCGTGATAGGCCGCCTCGAAGCGCGGCGCGTAGGTGGCCAGAGCCGCCTCGGCCTCGGCGACCGCGGCGTCCTCGCCATCGGCGAGGAGCGGCAGCAGGGTCTCGGCGAGGCGGGTCAGGTTCCACAGCGCGATCCGCGGCTGCTGGCCGTAGGCGTAGCGGCCGTTGCGGTCGATGGAGCTGTAGACCGTCCGGGGATCGTAGGCGTCGAGGAACGCGCAGGGCCCGTAATCGATCGTCTCGCCCGCGACCGACATGTTGTCGGTGTTCATCACCCCGTGGACGAAGCCGACGTGCAGCCAGCGGGCGACGAGGGCCGCCTGGGCCGCGACGACGCCCTCCAGCAGCGCCCGATAGGGATTGCCGGCCCCGGCGGCGTCCGGGTGGTGCCGGGCGACGACGTGGTCGGCGAGAGCCCGCAGGCCCTCGACGTCGCCCCGCGCCGCGAAGAACTGGAAGGTGCCGACCCGGATGTGGCTCGCCGCCACGCGCGTGAGGACCGCGCCCGGCAGGAGCGTCTCGCGCACCACCGGCTCGCCGGTCGTCACGGCGGCGAGGGCCCGGGTGGTCGGGATGCCGAGCGCCGCCATGGCCTCGCTGACGAGGTACTCGCGCAGGACCGGGCCGAGCGCCGCCCGCCCGTCGCCCCGCCGGGAGAACGGCGTCGGGCCCGCGCCCTTCAGCTGGATGTCGCGGCGGCGCCCGTTCCGGTCGACGACCTCGCCGAGCAGGACCGCGCGGCCGTCGCCGAGCTGCGGCACGAACTGGCCGAACTGGTGCCCGGCATAGGCCGCGGCGATCGGGTCGGCGCCGTCCGGGACCGCGTTCCCCGCGAGCGCCGCGACGCCGTCCGGGCCGGCGAGCCAGTCCGGATCGAGGCCGAGCTCTTCGGCGAGCGCGCGGTTCAGCCGGACGAGGCGCGGCGCCGCCACGGGCGTCGGCGGCCGGCGGGCGTAGAAGCGCTCCGGCAGGCGGGCGTAGCTGTTGTCGAAGGGGAGTGCCGTCATCGTCGGGATCTATGGAGCGCGGGGCCGGGGGGCAAGCCGGCGCGTCGGAGCCGCGGATCGGACGGTGCGGCCGGCGCCCGCGAGCGTGTCGGACATCGACCGGAGCCGCGGATCGCCCACCGGGGCCGGGTCATCGTCGCGCCTCTCCGCCCCCGGCTAATCCGCCGGGCGCGGGGATGTTCGCGGCCCGACCCGTTCTCAGGCGTCGGCGGGCCGGATCGCCTCGAGCGCCTCGATCCTCCGGGTGGCGGGATCGCGCGCGGCGGGGTCGGCCGTCGACCCGCGCCGCCGGGCGCGGCAGGCCAGGGCCGCGAGGGCCAGGAGGCCGCCCGCCAGAACGTCCGGCAGGTAATGACCGCCCGACCCGACGGTCGCGACGATCACGGCGGCGTTCAGCAGGACGGCCAGGGGCCCGAGGAGCGGCACCGGCGCCAGCGCCCAGGCCGTGAGGACCGCGAGGCACACGTGGAAGGACGGGAAGGTCGCGAGGCCGCGCAGGTCGCCGAGCGCCAGCGTGTGCAGGGTGCCGGCCCGCAGCCGCGCCACCGGCTCCAGGTGCCAGAGCGCGCCGACCGTCTCCAGGGGCTTGGACGGGACGACCCGCGGGGCGTAGTGGGCGTAGGGGCCGAGCGCCGGCAGCAGGGCGGCGAGGACGATCACGCACAGCAGCGTCGTGGCGAACAGCCGGATGTAGGTCCAGAGCCGGCCGAGGCGGCGGGTCGCGCTCAGCGCGATCACCACGAGCCCGACCTGCGGGCCGCTGGAATGGTAGGCGAGCGCCAGCCACCACGACAGCGTCGGGTGCCGCGCCAGGAAGGCCACGTGACCCGTCCAGTCGAAGCCGAGGGCGGCCTCGATGCGGGCCAGCGCGGGATCGACGAAGGGCAGCCCGATCCCGGCGGCGAGGAAGTGCAGGACCGCCACCGGCACCGTGAAGGCGATGAGGAAGGCGCTCGCCAGGGCCATGCCGCGCAGGGGCGGGTCGGACTTCACCGTGCTCAGGCAGGCGGCGGCGCTCAGCAGGACGAGGACGGCGAGGGCGGCGAGGGCGAAGCCCAGGGGCGCGACGGCGATGCCGGACGCCGCCATCCACACGGCGTCGACCGCGACGATCGCCAGGGTCAGGGCCCAGAGCCGCGGGTCCGGCGCGGCGATGCCGGCGCTGTGCCGGCGCAGCAGGCGCCACCAGGGACGTGCCGGGTTTCGAGGGCGGACGATGGGCGCGCGGCCGGCGTGAACGGCCCGGTCTGGACGCATGATCCGGCTCACCTCGCCCGACAGGGCCGACGCGCGGCCGGGACGAGGCTCGGCCGCGACGGGGGACGTGGCCACCGGCCGCGTGGCGGCGGCGGGCGGACAGGGTTGGGGGTGCGGGGGCGGGCTTTACCGGCCGGTCGTCGGGGCGTCGCCGGTGGCCGGGGGCTTGCCGGTGCCGACCGCGCCCTCCGTCGGCGGCACGGCGGAGGGATGCGTGACGGCCTCCGTCGCGGTCTTGCCCGGATCCTTGGTGTCGGCCGCCGGCTTCGGCGCGGTCTCGGCCGGTGGCGCCGCCCCGGGGCCGGGCCGATCCTGCGCCCGGGCCGCGGCCGGAAGGGCGGCCAGCGTGGCGGCGGCGAGGAGGAGGGCGGGGATCGATCGGGTCAAGCGTGGCTCCGTCGCGCGGTCGTGCGTTCAACCGGCCCAACGGCTGGCCGCAGGCGTCGTTCCGACGCGCGCCGGTCCGGGACCGGCCGGGAGGTGACGGGTGGGTCCGGCCAGGCCGTACCCGGTCCCGTCATCTCAGGTCCTGGCGCGCGGGGCGCCGGCAGTGCGCGCGCCGGGGCGCGCGGCCTGGGCCCTCACGCCTCCGCGGCGGCCTTCCGGGTCTTGCGGCCCTTGGGAGCCTTCGTGCCGGCGCCGGCCTCCGCCGCGACGGTCTCCGCGGGCTCGCTCCGCTTGGCGGCCGGGCCGCGTCGCTTGTGGCCGAGGCCGGCGTTGCGGGCGAACTCGGCGCGCATCGCCGAGTAGTTGGACGCGGTCGTCGGGTAGTCCGGCGGCAGCCCGTAGCGCTGCCGGTACTGCTCGATCGTCATGCCGTTGCCGGTGAGATGCCGCTTGAGCGTCTTGTACGGCTTGCCGTCGATGAAGCTGATCAGGGCGTCGGGCGTGATCGACTTCTTGATCTGCGCGGGCGTCGCCTTCTTGAATTCGGGCTCCGACGTGACCGTCGCGTGCCCGAGACCGGCCAGCGCGGCGTGGACGCCGGACAGCAGCGACGGGAGGTCGGGAACCGGAACGGAGTTGTTGGCGACATAAGCCGAAACAATATCGGCGGTCAGCTCGACGAAATCGATCGGGTCCTGATGCGGTGCAGGATTGCTATCTTCCATGGGCGCCTCTCACGTGGGAGTGATCCATGAACGTGCATTCGCTTCTCGACAGTCAAGTCCTTATCTGCACGAAGATAACCCATTATGCCTGTTATCTACCGAATGGAGTGGCGAATACCAACATAGATCAGTGACGCATTTCGTGCCGGATCTTTCGCCCGCCGGCACCCCGACTGCCGGATCCTCGGGCGCCTCCGGCCGCCCCCGACCGGCCGGACCGGGCGGGGCCTTTTCACAAAGCGTTAACCCTGACCGTGGTCACTGACAGGGTCGCTCCGGCTTTGGGGGTAAGAAGCCGAACGACAGGCGGGCCGAGCCCTGCCCCTCCATGCTCGGCCCGCGCCCTCGCGCCGCGGCGACGCTCAGGCGTTGGCCGCGGTCCCGATCGGCGTGGCGATCGCGCCGCGCGTCCCGGGCGGGATGACGGCCTGCAGGACCCGCGCGGGCCCGGCCGCGTAGTCGGCGCGGCAGCTGCGCTCGAGGGTCATCAGGGTGCGCATCGGCGCCTCGGCGAGGTCGAGGAGGCGGGCGTCGCGCCAGCGGAGCTTGGTGAGGCCGGTGCGGCTGAACCACCGCGGCCTCTCTTCCTCGACGAGCAGGACCAGCTTGCCCGTCCACGTCTTGCGGAACCAGAACCGTCCCGTGAGCTTGGCCGCGCCGAACATGCAGCACCTCGCGTGAGAGCCCCTTGAGGCAACGCGGGTCAAGCTCGGCGGTTTCCGCGCGCGGCCCGTCGTCCGGCACCGGGCCGGCGCCGCGCCCATGCGTCGGCGGCATGGGCCCGACGGCGGACACGGCTCAGCCGCAGGTGCGGTCGCCCAGATCGCGGCCGGCCAGGGTGGTGCCGGCCACGGTGCCGCCGGCGCGGGCGCGGTCGGCCAGGATCGCGAGCGGGCGGCCCGCCAGGGCGCCGACGAGCCCGGCGGCGGCCTTGATCAGGAAGTCGTCGAACCGGCCGTGGCGGGTTCCGGTGAGGGTCTGGCCGGCTTCCAGGCCGCCGGCCAGGACGACGCTGCCCGCCAGGATCCAGAGCCAGTGCCGCGGGTAGGCCACCGTCATGAGCAGCCCGGCCAGAGCGTAGGCCGCGACGCGCTCGTAGCTGGGATTGGCCGTGACCACCGGGCGGAGGCCGATCGGCACCAGCGTGATCGCGGCGATCAGCGCCACCAGGATCCAGGCCGCGACCCGTATCAGGCCGTGCCACTGCGCGTTCGATCTCAGCATCGCGGAAACGTAACCTCGCGGCGACGGCGGCCGCGTACAACGATGGCGCGCCGCCCGACGTATCATAACGACGGCCGGGGACCGGAACATCTGATCATGCGTGGTACTCTGGTCGTCGCGACCCTTCTCGCCTTCGCGGCGATGCCGGCCGCCATCGCGGCCAATCCGGTGCGGGACGTGCTCTGGGTGGCGCTGCAGGGCTGCGTGCTCGCCAAGAAGGCCGCGGGCCGGAGCTTTCCCTGCCTCGCGGTCGATCTCGGCGACGCGGCGCGCCCGGGAACGGCGGTGCTGCGGGCGCCGGGCCAGCCCACCCACACGGTGGTGATGCCCACCGACAGCGTCTCGGGCATCGAGGCCCCCGTGCTCCAGGGACCGCGGGGAGCGGCCTACTGGCGAGCGGCGCTCGCGGCCCGGCACTACGTGTCGGACGCGCTGCAGGGCCGCCTGCCCCCCTCCGCGGTGGGCCTGGAGGTGAATTCCGTGGGCGGCCGCAGCCAGGATCAGCTGCACATCCATCTCGACTGCATGCGCCGGAGCGTCACGGCGGCCCTGAAGGCCCACGGCGACGCCGTCGGCGACAGCTGGGCCCCGTTCCCGGTGCCGCTCGCAGAGGTGTCCTACCTCGCCATGCGGGTTCCGGCGGACGCGGTCGCGGCGTTCAACCCGTTCGCCGCGCTGGCCCGCGTGCCCGGCTGGCAGGGCCACCTGCACGACGCGAGCTTCGCGGCGGTGGAGGCCGATCCCGGGGATCCGCGGGGCGGGATGATCCTGCTCGCCTATCGGGAGCCTGAGGCCAGCGCCGAGTACCTGATGGATCACGGCTGCCGGGTGGCCAGGCACGGCCGGGCCGGCTGACCGGCCCCCGCGCCGAGCCGACCCGAGCCGCGGCCACTGTTGCTGCTACGTTCTATCCCCCCGGGGTGCGAATCGGGCATAGAGCGAGCATGCGCATGCCGGTGCTCAGCTTGTCCGCGATGCTCCTCCTGACCACCGGACCCGCGGTTGCGGGGCCGGCCGCCGGAGCCACCGATCCGGCCGAGCTTGAGCGCGCGTGGCACCGCTGCCTGCGGGACGCCACGGGGCATCAACCTACGGGGCAGAGCCGCGCCGGCGACGAGCGCAACGCCCTCGACGAGTGCAAGAGCCGCGAGGATGCCCTGGTGGCGGCCCTGATGTCCGGCGCGCGCCCGGCGAACGCCCGCACCGGCACGGTGTGGTCGCGGACCTGGGCGGCGTTCGTGGAGCCGCTCACCGCGTGGCTCGGCGCGCTGCGGCGCTGAGCGCGACGCGGTCTCCACGCCGATCGTGCCGGGTGATACGGCGTCAGGCGCCGCCGATGCCGGTCGTCACCGTGCCGCTGCCCCGGCATTCGGAGCACTGCGCGTCGGCGACCTTGCCGGTGCCGCCGCAGGTCCGGCACAGGTTCTCCCCGGTGCCCGGCGTGCCGGGCGGGGCCTCGTCCCCGGGTTTGCGCGGATCCGCCTCGGCCATCGTCAGCCCTCTCCGGACGCCCGTTCCTGACCGGCAAACCGTGTCGGTCCGGCGCTGTTCCCGGTCGCGTGCGTCGTCGAGGCTCGGTGCCGTCCGCGGCGTCGCACCGCGCACGGCCTGGCGAACCGCGGCCCGCGCGGGCCGTTGGCCGACCATGAGCGATCAGAACTCCAAGCCGCACCCGGATCCCGTCACCGAGGCGCGTCGGCGCGAGATGGCGACCGAGCATCTCCTGTTCGGGACGATGCGGTTCCTGGCGCGGCAGAACCCGGAGCTGCTGGACGAGCTCGAGGGCAGCCTCGTCCACCTGTGGGATACGGTCGAGGGCGAGGCGCGGGACGATGAGGCCGTGCGCACCATCGCCCGGCGCATGCTCAAGGGGCTGCGGGCCGAGCAATGATCGGCCCGGCCCGGCTCACCGCTGGGCGGCGTCGGTCACCTTGATGGTCGGGATCATCGCCACGGCCTGCGCGGTCACGCGGTCGAACGTCTCCCCGGTCAGCCCCCGCTCCGTCGCGAGCTTCCGGATCCGGTCCGCGTGCTGCGAGAGGGTCAGGCCGAAATAGGTCTTCTCTGCCGCCTGTTCGACAGACTCGTTTGCCACGTGTTCACTCCTGTTCATGGTCGGTGAGGCGCGCTGATTTGGGCCAGGGCGGCCGGGGCTTCAACCCCCGGCCGCGGCCACCGCACCCCGGCCATGAACCGCGGTCATGGCCGGGACGCCGTCTGGCCGACGCCGGCTCGCCCTATCAGCGGTTGCAGCCGATGCAGATGCCGCGGGTGATCGCGTCGTTGCGCTCCTCGACGGCGTCGCGGCGCTCGATGCTGCCGGTCTCGTTCGGGCCGAGGGCGCCGGGATTGGGCACCGTCTGGCCGGTCGCGGCGGTGTGGGGCGCCTTGGCGGTGGTGGCGGGCCCGCCGCCGGTGCCCGTCTGGCTCACCGGGTCGGCCCAGGCGGTGACGGAGGCCAGGGTCAGGGCGGCGGCCATGGCGAGAGTCGCGGATCTGCGCATGTGAAGCTCCCAGCACTGCGTGCGTCGGTCTGTGCGAAACTGACGCACGCGCGCGCGAGAAGTTCCCGCCTCCGCGCGCGATCGGCACCTCGGCGCGAGTCGTTCGCTGGCTGAATGCGGCCGTTCACCTTCGGGCGTAACGGCTAAGCCATTTTGAGAACTGTCTTCGCTTCTGAATTCGGGAATCGTGGTGCTGTAACATTCGGAGGCGTACGTCATGAACCCGACCGTCAAGGCCGTGCTGCTGAACGAACGGGCCTCTGTGCTCTCGGCGATCGCGGCGCGTCAGGGCACCGTCTCCGACCTCCTCGTGCAGATCAACGGCGTCGAGAACGATATCTGGCGGCTGCGCCACCGCCTCATCGACATCGAGGCGTACCTGGTCGGGCACCGCGTCGAGCTGCCGGATCCCGGCGAAGGGCAGACGGAGCATGCGGACGGGACGGAGGTTCTCGTTCCGCGCAATGCGGCGCCCCAGGCCGCGACCCGGTCGGTCGAGGTGATCGGCCTGCCGACCTGCAAGCCCCTCGGCGATTTCGTCCGCCCGAAGACGTCCGCGCGGAAGGCCCAGGCGGCCGCCGGGCCCCGCCAGGTCGAGACCGCCTGAGGTCGTTCCGGGGATCACGCCCATGCACCGCATCCGCCTCGCCCTTCGGCGGCGGGCCCCCGTGCCGCCGGCGCCGGCGCTGCCCGAGAGCCTGACCCGCTACGTGTCGCCGCCGGCTCCCGAGGCCGGCTTGATCACCGCGCCGCTCCGGGACATCGGCATGGCGCTGCTGGTCGGTGTCGTCGTCGCGCTCGTCGGCGGCCGGATTCTCGAAGCCTGGTAGCCGGTCCTGACTGTGTCCCGGCCATGGCCTATGAGGATCGGTGAGGATCCCGAGGGGGTGGACGGATGGGCAACGGCGACGGCAGCGGCGCGCCGAGCGCGAAGATCGCGGAGGTTCAGCGCCTGGCCACGGCGCTCGCGGCGCGCGTGCGCTACGCGCAGCTGGTGGGCCGGCCGGTCTACGAGGCGCAGATCTCCGCGCTGGTCGGCGCGGCCCGCCTGATGGATGAGGAGAGGGCCCCCTGGCCGCCGATGGTGGAGGAGGTGCTGACCGAGCTCGCCCGCGCGATCGAGGGGACCGAACCCGCCGCGGAGGGCGAGGCGGACGATCCTGGGGGAGACCCGGCGAAGGACGCGTCCGGACAGCCCTGAGCGCACCGCTCCCGCCGCCACACCCCTGTCGCCAGCCCCGTCGCCACCCTTGTACCGATCATCCCGCGACCGCGGCGGGCCTCCGGCCGGGATCGCCCGGAGACTGGCTGCGTCTATCGCACGCCCTCAGCCAGATGGCGGCATCCAGCACGACGACGGGCGCCACCGCCAGGGCCGCTGCCAGGGTGCGGTTGCGCCGAGGGTTCGAGGGCGTGGCGCGGGCCGCCAGCAGGCCGGCGTCGAGGAGATCCCCGCCCACCCGCAGGCCGAGATGCCGCTCCGGCTCGGCGGCAGCCAGGATCGCCGCGCCTGAGGCGATCTCGCGCAGGCCGTAGAGCTGGATCAGGCCCTCGTGGCCGTCGAGGCCGGTCGCGGCGGCGACGCGCCGGGGCGTGAAGGTCTCGGCGAGGCCGAGCGCGATCCCGAACCAAGCCAGCCCGCGGGCCATCTGCCTGTCATCCATCTGCGATCCTGCCCTGCGCGACCACCGGTCCATGGTTGGCCAACCGGGCGGTCCCGGCCGTGTTCCGGACCGCCGCGAGGCCGGAACTTCGGGGCGAAGGGCTGATTGATCAGGGTGCCGGCACGGAGATCCGCCCCGTCGCCGCGGTGCGACGATCGCCTCCGGTCGCACGCCCTCAACCCGCTCGCGTCGTGAAGGCGATGGCCGCATGATCCTGAGCCTGCAGGCCGTGCAGGTCGCGACCGGCAGCGACGATGCCGAGAGTCAGCTCGTCTTCGCCGACGGGTTCCTGGTCGCGGTCCTGGTCCGTCTCTCGGCGCAGCACGGGGCCGATGCCGGGAAGTGGTTCCTCGAAGCCGGGTTCGGCCCGATCGATCCCCTCGCGCCGCCGCTGTTCGCGGACCTGCCGGCGGCCCGGGCCTGGATCATGCGGCAGCTGATCGCCGCAGCCTGACGGCGGCGACGGCGATTTTCGGGGTGATCCTCGGGGTAATCCTCAGGACGGCGTCCCGAGCCAGCGGAGCGAGCGTCTCAGCCGGGCCGCACCGTCCGCGGCGAACCAGAGTCCGTGCGCGAACACGACCCGTTCCGGCGCCAGGCCGACGAGATCCGCGGCCGCCCGCGCGGCGTCGCGCCGCCGGAGGCTGATCACGAGGCGCAGGTAGGGCGGCGGCTCGCCGTGCGGCGGCGTCATGCGGGCGAGGCGCAGGAGCGGACGCAGCAGCGCCGGCATCTTCGCGGGCTCCAGGTTGAGGACGAGGTCGGTCAGGATCAGCGTGCGGCTCGCGCCGTGGAAGAACGCGACTTCCCGGAAGCCGAACCCGCCCGGCACGACGACCTGGCGCAGGTCCGCCGCCCAGTCGGGCGGCGGCGCATCCTCCAGGACCCGGTCGACGCGCAGCCCGGCGCGGCGGACCTGACGACGCTCGCGCAGGTTGGGGGCTGCCCAGGTCAGGGCCTCCGGACACTGGGTCTGCCAGTCCTTCAGGAAGGTCCAGTGGGCGATGTTCGGCGCGACCAGGTGACGGATCGGTCCGAGCGCGGCGATCGCGCGGTGCAGGCCCGCGTCGTAGCGCGTGGGGGAGTGCAGCCAGACCGATCCGTCCCCGAGACGGACGACGGTCATCCGGACCGGCAGGGGGATGCCGAGGGCGCGGAGCGGCCCGCTGTCGACGATCCAGAAGCCTTCGGCCACCGGCTTGAGCACGTCGAGGGGCGGATAGGTCGCGTCCGGCAAATCCCGCTCTCTTTATCGGCCGCGGGACGTCACGCCCCCGCACCTGTGCAACGGCGGGGCCGCGGCGGATTTCCCGGATCGATCGCCGCAGGCCCGGGGCGCCTCACGCCCGCGCGCAGTCGGGCGCGACCGGCTCCATCGGCGGGACCGGGGCGGCGCGCAGCAGCGCGATCGCGAGACCGAGGATCGTCAGCACGTCGCAGGTCAGTCCGAAGACCGAGCCCACCAGGAGATTGTGCCCGGCCCAGCACAGGGAGGCGCCGAGGAAGAGCTGCCGCATCGCCTGCGGCGCCGCCTGGAGCCGCGCGCCGGTGGCGAGCAGCGAGCCCGCGGCCGCGCAGGCCGACGGCCAGCCGTTCCACGTGGCCGCCGTCAGGCACGCCGCCGCGAGGGTGCTCGCGGCGAAGACGGGCGGCACCCAGCCGCCCCGGCCGGGCGCGCCGACGCAGCGGAGGGAGACGAGGCTCTGCAGCACCGAGATGGCGCACATCGCCGTCCCGGTGAGCGCCCCGAGCGTCAGGTAATGCGCGCCGAAGCAGGCGGCACAGGCCGCCGAGGCCGCGAGGATCCAGGCGCGCCGCGGCATCACCCCCGCAGTAAAGCCCAGGATCAGGCCCAGGGACCCGAACAGATCGAGATGCGTCGCGGCGGCGGCGGACCAGGAATACAGGAATGATGCGGCGTTCATCGTGCGCGACCGGCCGGCGCGGGGGCGCCGTTTCAGTCGATCGCGCTAGGATCGCCCGGTAATCGGATGGTTAACGCCGCCTCGGGCGACGATCGCGACCCGGCGAGCGTGGCCGCGCCGCCGCACCGCGGTCCCGCGCGGCGAGCCGCCGTGCCCGCATGTCGGTGGGCCCGACCATCGGTCATTCAGTGTGTCGATCGGCCTTATGTGAGTATTCAATCAAAACAAGATATCTGAACTCTGAGATTAACATAGATCAGGGGCCGATCTGCGCGTATTGCGTGGGGAACAATGCCTGCTTCCTCCGGTTCTCCGGGCATTCGAGTCGGGACGACACCGCGGCCGGTCGGGCGGGGGTGCGCGCGCGCCCGCTACCGGTGGTGTGAACCGACGCACAGATGCAGCTTCCCACGTATGACGATCACCATCCCGTCGCCGCGCGGTTCCGGGACTTCATCCGGCCTGGACGACGCCCGCATCTGCCCGGCCCTGCTCGCCTTCCTCTGTCGGTACCGCGCGGTACCGCGCGCAGCCGGGCCTGTTCCGGAGCTTCGCGGTGCTGTTCGACCCGGGACGCCCGGACGGACACCGCCGATCGCGCGTCGGGCGCCTTCGTGATGCGCCGGATGGACAGCTGAGGGCCGACCGATGACGCGTTCCGTTCCGACTGCCGTTCCGTTTCCCGAGGACGAGGAGGCGGTGCTGGCGCTGGCGCGCGCCCTGCGCGAGACCGGCTACACCTTCACCACCGTCACCCCGGCCACCCACGCCCACGTCAACGCCCGGCCGCGGAACGCCGAGGCCCGCAGCCTGCGCGACGTGTTCGGCTGGAGCCGGCCGTTCCGCGCCGACCTGGTCCCGGAGCCGATCCTGCGCCTGATGCGGGCGGCCGGCGCCGTGATCGAGGACGGCCCGCTGCTGCGGCCGACGCTGCGCGTCTCCAGCCTCGACGGCGAGCTGTTCGCCCATTCCGCGTATCCCCCGAGCGCGGCAGACGCGGTGTTCTTCGGTCCCGACACGGCGCGCTTCGCCGCGGCGGTGATCGCGCATCTCGAGGCGCGGTCGCGGCCGGTGCGCCGCGCGGTCGATATCGGCTGCGGCTCGGGCGCGGCCGGGATCTGCGTCGCCAAGCGGGCGCCGGGCGGCGAGGTGGTGCTCGTGGACATCAACCCGGCGGCCATGCGGGCGGCGCGCGTCAACGCCCGGCTCGCCGGGACCGACGGGGTCGACGTCCGCCGCAGCGACCTGCTGCGCGACGTCGGGGGGGGGTCCGCCCTCGTCGTGCCGAACCCCCCCTTCATGATCGACACGGCGGAGCGGGCCTACCGGCACGGCGGCGGCCCCCTCGGGGCCGGGCTGCCGCTCGCGGTGGCCGAGCAGGCGGCCGGGCGGCTCGCGCCCGGCGGCAGCCTCGTCCTGTTCACCGGCGCGGCCATTGTCGACGGCGTGGACCCGTTCCGCGACGCCGTGGCCGACCTCTGCGACCGGGCCGGGCTGGATTGGACCTACCGCGAGTTCGACCCGGACGCGTACGGCGAGGAACTCGCGACGCCCGCCTACGACGCGGTCGAGCGGCTCGCCCTCGTCGTCCTGACCGCCACGCGCCCGGTGACCCGGCCATGATCGACAGCTCGACCGACAGCATGACCGACAGCTCGACCGACACCTTCCTCCGGGACGCCCTCGCGGGCCTCTCCGCCGAGCCGAAGACGCTGCCGGGAAAGTATCTCTGGGACGAGACCGGCTCGGACCTGTTCGACAGGATCTGCCACAGCGCCGACTACTACCCGACCGCGCAGGAGATGACCGTCCTGCCGCAGGTCGCCGCCGACGTGGCGCGGCGGGTGCCGCCGGGGGTGACCGTCGTCGAGTTCGGCAGCGGCGCGAGCCGCAAGATCCGCACGCTCCTCGACGCGCTGCCCGAGCCGGCGGCCTACGTGGCGATCGACATCTCCGGGGCGTACCTGGAGGCCGCGATCCGGCGGCTCGCCGCCGATTACCCCGGCATCCCGATGGTCCCGGTCTGCGCGGACTACTCGCAGCCGGTCCAGCTGCCGCGAGGGGCCGGGCCGGGGGGCATCCTGGGCTTCTATCCGGGAACGAGCATCGGCAACTTCGACCCGCGCGGGGCCCGGCAGTTCCTCGAGCGCGCGCGCGCCACGCTCGGGCCGAGCCTCTTCCTCGTCGGCGCGGACGGCACCGCCGACCCGGACCGGCTGCAGCGCGCCTACGGGCGCGCCGACGGCCTCATGGCCGCGTTCCACCGCAACATCCTGACGCGGCTGAACCGGGAACTCGGCGCCGATTTCGACAGCGAGAATTTCCGGCACGCCGTGCGGATCTGCCCGGACCCGCTGCGGGTCGAGGCCCACCTCGTCGCGGCGCGGCCGGCGACCTACCGGCTGGGCGACCGGACCATCGCGTTCGCGGCCGGGGAGAGCGTCCGGACCGACACGTCGCACAAGTACCCGGCGGACGCCTTCCGGGCGCTCGCGGCCGAGAGCGGCTGGCAGCCCCGCGCCCTGTGGACCGGGGAGGGCGGAGACTTCAACCTCCACCTGCTGGAGGCGGAGGCCTGACCCAGCGTGAAGCACTTCTCCCGACGCGCTCGCGCGCGCCGGGCCAGCAGCCAGTCCGGCGGCGGGCGCTCTAGACGGCCTGGATCGGCGCGTGCTTGCCGTCGTGGGCGGAGCCCGATTCCATGCTCCGCGTCTCGCCGGCCTGCCGCTGGTCCCGGGCCGGCGGCGGGTAATCCGTCAGCGGGCGCCAGGGGGCGGCCGGGGCGCCGAGGCGCGCGCCGGACGGGCGCATGGACATCCAGACCGCGACGGCCATCCACGGGACGACGAAGAAGACGAAGGCGGCGAGCCCCACGGCGATCCTCCACAGAACGGTGACGCCGGGAGAACGCCCGAACGGCGGCCCCGGATCCGACGCGATCGGGCCTGGAGCCCGGCGCGGTCAGAACCTACAAGGATGGGCCGCTCAGCCGGACCCTCCGGACCTGATCGGCGGCCCCGCCGGGCGCGGCCCGGTCCGGACGCCCGCGCGGCGCCGCGCAGCCTGCTGGAGCGAGCAATGGCAGATCTTTCCGGAAAGACGGTCCTGGTCACGGCGGCGGGGCAGGGGATCGGGCGCGCCAGCGCGCTCGCCTTCGCCCGCGCCGGGGCGCGGGTCCACGCCACCGACATCAACGCGGACGCCCTCGCCGACCTGCGCGCCGACAACCTCAGCACCGCGACCCTCGACGTGCTGGACGCGGAGGCGGTCGGGGCCCTGGTCGCGCGCATCGGCGCGGTCGACATCCTGTTCAACTGCGCCGGCACCGTCCACGCCGGCACCATCCTGGAGATGCGCGACGACGAGCTCGACTTCGCCCTCGACCTCAACGTCAAGGCGATGATCCGCACGATCCGGGCGGTCCTGCCCGGGATGCTGGAGCGCCGCGACGGCGCCATCGTCAACATGGCCTCGGTGGCCTCCTCGGTGAAGGGCGTGCCCAACCGCTTCGCCTACGGGGTGACGAAGGCGGCGGTGATCGGCCTGACCAAGGCGGTGGCCGCCGACTATGTCGGCCACAACATCCGCTGCAACGCCATCTGCCCCGGCACTGTGGAGAGCCCGTCGCTGCAGGAGCGCATCCGCCAGCAGGGCGACTACGAGCAGACCCGCGCGGCCTTCATCGCGCGCCAGCCGATCGGCCGGCTCGGCACGCCCGAGGAGATCGCCGACCTCGCCGTCTACCTCGCGGGCGCGACCTACACGACCGGCCAGGCCGTCGTGATCGACGGCGGCTGGACGATCTGATCCGCCGGGGCGGGCGTCAGAACCGAGCGACCAGCGCCACGCCGCCGATCATCAGGGCGCCGCCGAGGACGCGCCACAACCCGGCCTCGTGGACCTTGAAGCCCACGAGGCCGAAATGGTCGAGCAGGATCGACGTGACGACGCCCGCCGTCACGATCAGGCCGAGGAAGGTGGCGGCCCCGATCCGCGCGGAGACGGAGAGCTGCGCCATCGTCAGGCCCGCGCTCATCACGCCGCCGAGCCACGCCCACCAGGGCACCTGCGCGAGGCGTTCCAGCGTCGGCCACCCGTACTGCCCCGTCACCAGCATGGCGACGCAGATCGCCGCGACGCTGACGACGAGGCTGACCACGCCGGCGAGCAGCGGCCGCGCGAGGGACTTGGCGAGGCCCGCGTTCTGGCCCGGTTCGATCGCGGTGGCGATGCCCGCGAGCAGCGCGAAGCCGTACAGGAAGAGCATGCTGAGATCCTGAGGGTGCGAGGCGTTCGGATCGACGGGCCCGTCAGAACGCCGCCACCAAGGTGACGCCCGCGACCATCAGCGCGCCGCCGAGGATGCGCCAGCGCCCGGCGCGGTGGCGCTCGAAGCCCACGAGGCCGTGATGGTCGAGGAGGATCGAGCCGACCACGCCGGCCGTGATCACGCAGCCCAGGAACGGCGCCGCGCCGACTTTCTCGGAGATGTAGAGCTGCGCCAGGACGACCGCCGCCCCGAGAATGCCGCCCGGCCAAGCCCACCAGGGCACGGGCGTGGCCGCTTCGGCCTGGGAGCGGCCGCGCAGCCGGGCGACGGCCATCGCGGCGAGGAAGCAGGCGATCGCGAGGCCGAAGCAGAACAGGCCGGCCAGCATCGGCTGCCCCGTGACCTTCGCCAGCGTGGCGTTCTGGCCCGGCTCGATGGCGTTCGCGACGCCGGCCACGAGGGCGATGCCGTAGAGATACCACTTGGACAAGGCGGCGCCTTCCCGACGAGGAGCGGACCGCACCCGGACGGGGCGGTCTGCTGCCAAACCCGCCGCCGCGCCGGGTGACTGCATCACAGGCCCGGTCGGCGCCGGGACAGATCGCCCCAGGGCTGGGCTGGGGGGGCAGGGCAGGGTGAGGCCGGGCGGGTCGGGCGCGGCGCGGGAACGTTTCCGGCCCCTCGCGTGCTGTGCCTGTGGCAGCACGAGTGAACGATGGACGCCCGCAGCCCGACGATCACGCCGACGACGCAGGACCGTCAGGCCGAGCTGACCCTGCGGGGGATCGCGCTCGGCGCGGCCATCACGGTCGTGTTCATGGCCGCCAACCTCTACATGGGCCTGAAGACCGGGATGACGTTCTCGTCCTCGATCCCGGCCGCGATGATCTCGATGGGCGCGTTCCGGCTGATGGGCGGCGCCGGCATCCTCGAGAACAACATCGTGCAGACGCAGGCCTCGGCGGCCGGCACCCTGTGCAACGTCATCCTGGCGCTCCCCGGGCTCGTCCTCGTCGGCCACTGGCACGGCTTCCCGTTCTGGCAGACCACGGCGGTCTGCCTGCTGGGCGGCCTGCTCGGCGTCGCCTTCTCGATCCCGCTCCGCCGCGCCCTCGTGTCGGGCAGCGATCTCCCCTATCCCGAGGGCATCGCCGCCGCGGAGGTGCTCAGGACCGGCCACGAGGAGCAGGGCGGCCACGGCCTGCGGGACCTGCTCGGGGCCGCCGCGGCCGCCGGGACGATCGGCCTCGCCACCACGGGGCTGAAGGTCCTGGGCGAGGGGCTCAACGGCGCGGTCAGCCTCGGCGGCGCGGTGTTCCGCACCGGGACCGGCTTCTCGCTGGCACTGGTCGGCGTCGGCTACCTCGTGGGTATCGGCGCCTGCCTCGCGCTGCTGACCGGCGTCCTGATCGCCTGGGGGATCGCGGTCCCGATCCTCACCGCCCTGTCGCCCGATCCCGCCAAGTCGGCGGGCGCGGCCGCCGAGGCGGTCTGGTCGGGCCAAGTGCGCCTCATGGGCGCCGGGATCATCGCGGTGGGCGGGCTCTGGACCGTGGGCTCGCTGGCGCGCCCGATCCTCGGGAGCATCCGCGCCGCCCTGTCGGGCAGCGGCGGTCTCGGCAAGGATCACCCGCGCGAGGACCGCGACCTGCCGATCACCTGGGTGGCCGCCGCGACCCTGGGCCTCTGCGCGCCGCTCGCGCTGCTGTTCTGGGCCTTCGCCGGGGCCGCCGACCTCGGCGGCCTGACGATCGTGCTGGCGGTGGCCGCCACCCTGTTCACCGTCCTGTTCGGCTTCCTGATGGCGGCGGCCTGCGGCTACCTCGCGGGCCTGCTGGGCTCCTCGTCGAGCCCGATCTCGGGGATCGGCATCCTGACCACGATGGCGACCGCGCTGCTCCTGCCCCTGGTCCTGGGGCATTCCGCCGGGCCCGAGGGGGACCGGTTCGTGACCGGCATGGCGCTGCTGCTGACGTCCGTGATCATCACGACCGCGTCGATCGCCAACGACAACCTGCAGGACCTGAAGACCGGGCAGGTCCTCGGCGCCACGCCCTGGCACCAGCAGGTCGCCCTCATCCTCGGCGTCGGCGTCGGCGCCGTGGTGATCGCCCCGCTCCTGTCGCTGCTCTACGAGGCCTACGGCTTCGTCGGTGCCCCCGCGCGGGACGGGCAGGACCCGGGGAGCGCCATGCCGGCGCCCCAGGCGGCCCTGATGACCCAGATCGCCAATGGCATCACGCACGGCGAGCTGCCCTGGACCATGGTGCTGATCGGCGCCGGGCTCGGGGTGGTCCTGGTGGCGGCCGAGACGTGGCTGAAGCGGCGCGACCTCACCTTCCCGGCGCTGACGGTCGGCATCGGCATGTACCTGCCGCTCTCGGTGGAGATGACGATCGCCATCGGCGGCATCCTCGGCTGGGTCGCCGAGCGCCGGCTGCGCGCCCGGGTCGGGGCCAGAGGGGACGCGAAGGGCGACGCGAAGGCCGACAGGGCGGTCGGCACCGCCCGCCGCCGGGGCGTCCTCCTCGCGTCCGGGTTCCTCGTCGGCGAGAGCTTCGTGGGCGTGCTGCTCGCCGGCACCGACCTCCTGGCGGGCCACAGCTCGGCGATCGCCGTGGCCGGCAAGGATTTCGCGCCCTACGCCACCGGGCTCGGCCTCGCGGTCTTCCTGGCGGGGCTCGCCGTCTATCTGCGGATGGTCTCGCGACCGGAAGCGGCCCCGCGGGAGGCGTGACGGATCCGCCGGCACCCCGGGCGGGTTCCCCGCAGGACGCCGTCGCCCGCGCGGCCGCGGCCTCCGCCACGCCGGAGTTGCGCATGAGAGCGGCTGACAGAGCGGCTGACACCCGCGAGCGCGTCTTCCCCGTGAGCGCCGGCATCCTGTTCGGGCTCGGCCTCGGCGGCTTCTTCGACGGGATCGTGCTGCACCAGATCCTGCAATGGCACCACATGCTGAGCAGCTGGTACCCGATCGACACGATCCCGAACCTCGAGCTGAACACCCGCTGGGATGGTCTCTTCCACAGCGCGACCTACGTGTTCGTGGTCCTCGGGCTGTTCCTCCTCTGGCGCGCCGCGCACCGCACGCACCTCTACTGGTCGAGCAAGCTGCTCGCCGGGTCGCTCCTGATCGGCTGGGGCCTGTTCAACCTCGTCGAGGGCCTGATCGACCACGAGATCCTCGGTGTGCACCACGTCAACGAGCGGGTGCCGCCCGAGCAGTGGCTCTACTGGGACATCGGCTTCCTGCTCTGGGGCGGCGCCATGCTGGCCGCGGGCCTGGGCCTCGTGGTGGTCGGCAAGGGCGAGGAGGCGTCGCTGGCGCGGAGTCCCGCGTGAGGGCCGCCGGTCCCGGCCTGCGCCCGGTCCTGCCCTGGCTCGCCCTGGCGGCCGGCCTGATCCTCGCCACCCTGCCGGCCTGGCGGCCCCTGGTCTTCGGGACCGCGCTCACCGTCGAGGATCTCCTCACGCTGCGCTGCCTGACGCGCTAAATCCCGCGTCCGGGCCCGTTCCGTAGGCCTCTTCTCAGGGCCTTTCTCAGGCCTCTTCTCAAGCCCCTTCAGCCGCCTCGCCGAGCAGCGTCCGGACGAACCGGCGGGTGCGCGGGTCGGCCGGCCGGGCGAAGACGTCCGCGGCCGCGCCCTGCTCGACGATCTGCCCCCCTTCCAGGAACACCACCGTGTCGGCGACGCGCCGCGCGAGGCGCAGGTCGTGGGTCGCCATCAGCATGGTCGTGCCCTCGCCCGCGAGGCCGGCGAGCACGTCCACCACCTCGGCGGCGAGTTCCGGGTCGAGGGCCGAGGTCGGCTCATCGCAGAGCAGCAGGCGCGGGGAGGGGGCGAGCGCCCGGGCGATCGCCACCCGCTGCTGCTGGCCGCCCGACAGGCTGGCGGGCCAGTCCGCGGCCTTGTGGGCGAGGCCGACGCGCTCCAGCAACTCCAGGGCGCGCGTCCGCGCCCGGTCCTGCGGCCACTTTCCGACGGTGACGAGCCCCTCGGTGACGTTCTCCATCACGGTCCGGTGCGGGAAGAGCTGGAAGTTCTGGAACACCATGCCGGTCTGCCGGCGCACGGCGAGCACGTCCCGCCGCGCCGGCGGGCTGCCGGGCCGGAAGGTGAGGCGGATGTCGCCGAGGGTCAGCGTCCCGGCCTGCGGGACCTCCAGCAGGTTCGCGCAGCGCAGGAGCGTCGACTTGCCCGAGCCCGACGGGCCGATCAGCGCGGTGACCCGCCCCTCCGGCACCGCGAGGTCGACGCCCCGCAGGACCGGGTTGTCGCCGAAGCGCTTCTCGATGGCCGACAGGGCGATCACGCGCGGGCCTCCAGGTAGCCGCCGTAGCGCCCGAGGCGCCGCTCCAGCAACGTCTGGAGCCAGGACAGCAGCGTCGACAGGACGAGGTAGATCAGCGCCACCTCGATGTAGAGGATCAGCGGTTCGTAGGTGACAGCGACGATGCGCTGGGCCGCCTGGAACAGCTCCGGCACCGTGATGGCGGCCGCGAGCGAGGTGTCCTTCACCAGGGCGATGAAGGAGTTGGCGAGCGACGGCACCGCCACCCGCGCCGCCTGGGGCAGGATCGTGCGGCGCAGGGCCTGGACCGGCGTCATGCCGGTGGCGTAGGCGGCCTCCCACTGCCCCTTCGGGATGGAGGCGATGGCGGCGCGGACGATCTCCGACGTGTAGGCGCCGACGTTGAGGGTGAACCCGATCACGGCGGCCGGGAAGGCGTCGATCAGGATACCGGTGCTCGGCAGGCCGTAGAAGATCACGAACAGCTGCACGAGGAGCGGCGTACCCCGGAAGATCCACACGTAGAACCACGCCAGGGCCGCCAGGGGCCGGGGCGCGAACAGGCGCACGAGGGCGGTCCCGAGCCCCAGCGCGAGGCCCAGCACGAAGGTGATGAGCGTCAGCGGCACGGTGAAGCGCAGGCCGGCCGCGAGCAGCGGCCCCAGCGACTGGAGCATGAGGTCGAGCCAGTGCGGCACGGGGCGGCGTCTCCTACCGGGCGATCGAAGCGTGGGGCTGTACGGGGCGGCGCCCGGGCGGGATCCGTCCGGGCGGGCCCTCGGCGGACGGTCTACTTGGAGACGTCGGCCCCGAAGTACTTCTGGGCGATCGCCGCGTAGCTGCCGTCGGCCTTGATCGCCTCCAGCGCCTTGTCGATCGCGGCCTTCAGCGCCGGGTTGTTCTTGCGCATGATGATCCCGGAGGCGTCCGCGTCGGCCTGCTCGGCGGCGATCTTCACCGGGGCGTTCGGCTTCTGCTTGTGGAAGTCCAGGAACGACAGGCTGTCGTTGACGGTGGCGTCGGCGCGGCCGGTGAGGACGAGCTGGACCGACTGGTCGAAGCCGTCCGTCCCGACGAGTTCGGCGCCGGACTGCTCGGCGAGGCGCGCGAAGTTGCTGGAGAGGCTCTGGGCGGCCTTCTTGCCCTTGAGATCCGCGAAGGACTTGATGTCGGACCGGTCCGCCCGCGTGATCAGCACGGCCCGCGCGCGGATGTAGGGCTCGGAGAAGTCGAACTTCGCCTGCCGCTCCTTGGTGATGCCGACCTGGTTGATCACCACGTCGTAGCGCTTGCCGTCGAGCCCGGCGATCAGCCCGTCCCACTTGCCCTCGAGGAATTGCGGCGTGACGCCCAGCTGCTCGGCGACCTTGCGGCCGATCTCCACGTCGAAGCCGACGAGCTGCCCGGACGCGTCGTGGAACGTGAAGGGCGCGTAGGTGCCCTCGGTGCCGATGCGCAGGGTCTTGGCGGCGCGAATCGCGTCGAGATCGTCGGCCCGCGCGGGCGCGCCGGCGATTGCGCCGAGGAGCGTCGCGGCGACGAGGGCCGCGACGCGGCTTGCAGAGAAGAATCGCATTACAGTAGCTCCGAAAAGAAAACGCCGTTCTCGTGCGGCCGCCGCGCCCGATCTCGGCTGTCGATGGACAAAGCAAAGAAGATCTTGGCCGTACAGGAAAGCCGGTGGGCTTGTCGACAGCGCGCTGCGCGCCCCGGAACGCGCCAGGATCGAGGCCGCGTGCTAAGAGGCGGCCGGATCCCGCCCGCGGACACGGTCGTCCGCCGGGATGCGCGATCCCGGCAGAAGGACCGCGCATGACCTCGTCTGTCCCCGCCTATCGCGGCGTCTTCCCGGTCGCCCCCACGGTCTTCGACGCGTCGGGCGCCCTCGACCTCGACGGGCAGCGCCGGGCCGTCGACTTCATGATCGACGCCGGCAGCCAAGGCCTGTGCATCCTGGCCAACTTCTCCGAGCAGTTCGTCCTCACCGACGACGAGCGCGAGCGGGTGATGCACGCCGTGCTGGAGCACGTGGCCGGCCGCGTGCCGGTGATCGTGACGACGACGCACTTCGCCACGCAGGTCTGCGCCGAGCGCTCGCGCCGCGCCCAGGAGGCCGGCGCCGCGATGGTCATGGTCATGCCGCCCTATCACGGCGCCACGATCCGCGTGCCGGAGCTCGGCATCGTCGACTTCTTCCGCGCGGTCTCGGACGCGATCTCCATCCCGATCATGATCCAGGACGCGCCGGTGGCCGGCACGCCGCTGTCGGCGCCGCTCCTGGCGCGCATGGCCCGGGAGATCGCCAACGTCGCCTACTTCAAGATCGAGACCGCGGGCGCCGCGGCCAAGCTCCGCGAGCTGATCGCGCTCGGCGGCGACGCGGTCGTGGGCCCCTGGGACGGCGAGGAGGCGATCACCCTGATGGCCGACCTCGACGCCGGCGCGACGGGTGCGATGACCGGCGGCGGCTACCCGGACGGCATCCGCCAGATCACCGACGCCTACGCGGCGGGCCGCCGCGACGAGGCGATGGACGCCTACGCGCGCTGGCTGCCGCTGATCAACTACGAGAACCGGCAGTGCGGCCTGCTCGCCTGCAAGGCGCTGATGGCCGAGGGCGGGGTGATCGCGAGCGAGACCGCGCGGTTGCCGATCCAGCCCCTGCACCCGGCGACGCGGGCCGGCCTGATCGAGCTCGCCCGGCGAAACGACGCGCTGGTCCTGCGCTGGGGCCGCTGAGCCGCCCCCGCCCGACTCAGTGCGCCGCCGCGGCCGGCACCCGGGTCCCGAGCGCGCCCGCGAGCCGGCGCACCGCCTCCCGCGCCAGGTCCGGGCTGATGGCGAAGCACATCCGCACCAGGCCCTCGCCCTCGGGTCCGAAGGCGGTGCCGGGCGCCACGCCGACCTTGGCCTCCCGCAGCAGGCGCAGCGCCAGGTCGAGACTCGGCTCGTCGCCGCCCATCCGGGCCATGAGGTAGAAGGCCCCGTCCGGCGGCGCGACCGTGACGCCCGGGAGGCGCGACAGCCCCTCCACCAGGATCGCCCGGGCCTCGGCGCAGCGGTCCACCATCGTGCGGATGAAGCCGTCGCCCTCCTCGAGGGCCGCGATGCAGGCGTGCTGGACGAAGGTCGGGATCGAGGTCGTGCTGTACTGCCCGAGCTTGGCGAACGTCGGTGCGAGGCCGCGGGGATAGATCACCCAGCCGGCCCGCCAGCCGGTCATCGCCCAGTTCTTCGAGAAGGTGTTGGTCACGATCAGCCGGTCGTCCTCCGTGCAGATCTGCAGGAAGGACGGCGCGATCCGGTTGCCGTAGGTGAAGTGGGCATAGACCTCGTCCGAGAGGATCCAGAGGCCGCGCTCCCGGGCGAGGTCGCGCAGGGCCGTCATCTCGGCGGGCGGCATGGTCCAGCCCGTCGGGTTCGAGGGCGAGTTCACCATGATCACCCGGGTGCGCGGCGTGATCGCCGCCGCGATGTCGGCGAGCGGCAGCGCGAAGCGCCCGTCCGGCAGGCGGCGGTACGGCACCGTCACGGGCACGCCGCCGGCGATGCGGACCGCCTCGCCGAGATTGGGCCAGGCCGGGGAGGGGATGATCATCTCGTCGCCCGGCTCCAGCAGCACCTGGCCCGCCTGCATGATCGCGTTCATGCCGCCCGCCGTGACGCCGAACCGGTCCGGCGGGATCTCCACGCCCCAGTGGCGGGCATGGTAGGCGCCGAGCGCCGCGCGCAGCGCCGGCAGCCCCAGCGACGTGGTGTAGCGGGTGTGCCCATCGAGCATCGCCCGGTGCGCGGCCTCGACGATGAAGGGCGGCGTCGGCAGGTCGCCCTCGCCGATCCACAGCTTCACCACCTCCGGGTCGTCCCGCCCGCGATCCGCCACGAGGCCGATCTGGCTCGTGCCGATGCCGCGGATGCGCGCCGACAGCGCGGCGGCGAGATCGACGGGCGCGGCGGAGACGAGGGTGTCGGCCATGGCGGCGCGTGCTCTCCGTGCGTCGGGACGCGGCGTCCCGTCGCGCGGCGCGCGTCCAGGGGCCCGCGTGGTCCCGACCTGTGAGGAATCCGGCGACCCTGACGCGTTCGGGCGCGGACGTCCAGACCCCGAGGCCGGATCGACCCCGGACGCCGGCGCATGGCCGGGGCGCCGCACCGGCGACACAGAATGTTTTGACTTTTCAGAAATTTCTGAAATTGCTATACGCCGAGTCGCGCACAGAGCCGGAGGCACGACGTGCTCGCCAACCTCGATCCCTCGATCCTCGCCCGCATCCAGTTCGGGTTCACGGTCGCCTTCCACATCGTGTTCCCGGCCTTCTCGATCGGTCTCGCGAGCTTCCTCGCCGTGCTGGAAGGGCTCTGGCTCGCCACCGGGCGCCAGGTCTTCATGGATCTGTTCAAGTACTGGCTCAAGATCTTCGCCATCGCCTTCGCGATGGGCGTCGTGTCCGGGCTGGTGATGTCCTACCAGTTCGGCACGAACTGGTCGGTCTTCTCCGACAAGACCGGCCCGGTGCTGGGGCCGATGATGGCCTACGAGGTGCTCTCGGCCTTCTTCCTGGAGGCGGGCTTCCTCGGCGTGATGCTGTTCGGGATGCGCAAGGTCGGGCCGCGGCTGCACTTCGCGGCGACGCTGATGGTGGCGGTCGGGACCTGCTTCTCGGCGTTCTGGATCCTGGCGGTGAACTCGTGGATGCAGACGCCGGCGGGCTACGGCACGAATGCCGAGGGCCAGTTCGTGCCGCTGGACTGGTGGGCGATCGTGTTCAACCCGTCCTTCCCGTACCGCCTCGTGCACATGGTCCTGGCCGCCTACCTCACCACCGCGCTGGTGGTGGGCGCGGTCGGCGCGTGGCACCTGCTGCGCGACCGGGCGAACCCGGCCGCCCGGACGATGTTCTCGATGGCGATGTGGATGGCCGCCCTGGTCGCGCCGGTCCAGATCCTCGCGGGCGACGCGCACGGCCTCAACACCCTGGAGCACCAGCCCGCCAAGGTCATGGCCATGGAGGGGCACTTCCGGAGCCACCCGGACGGCGCGCCGCTGGTGCTGTTCGGCCTGCCCGATCAGGAGGCCGGGACGGTGCGCTACGCGGTCGAGATCCCGAAGCTGTCGTCGCTGGTGCTGAAGCACGCCCTCGACGCGCCCCTGAAGGGGCTCGACAGCCTGCCGCGGTCGGAATGGCCGCCGGTGCCGATCGTGTTCTGGTCGTTCCGCATCATGGTCGGGCTCGGGATGCTGATGCTGCTCCTGGGCGCCCTCAGCCTCCTCGCCCGCTGGCGCGGCGCCCTCTACGCGTGGCGCCCCCTGCACCGGTTCGCGGTGGCCATGGGCCCGGCGGGCTTCGTGGCGGTGCTGGCCGGCTGGATCACCACCGAGGTCGGGCGCCAGCCCTACACCGTCTACGGCCTGCTGCGCACGGCGCAGTCGGCCTCGCCGCTGCACGCGCCGGCGGTGGCCGCCTCGCTCACCGCCTTCGTGGTGATCTACTTCGCGGTCTTCGCCATGGGCACCGGCTACATGCTGCGCCTGATGGGCCAGCCCCCGCATGCCGGCGAGAGCGGGATCGAGCCCGGCGCGCCGATCCGGACGGCGGGCATCACGCCCGCCCCGGCGATCGACCCCGACCGCCACCTCCAGCCGGCCGAGTGAGGGACCCATGGCCTACAGCGTCGATCTCACGGTGGTCTGGGCGCTCGTGATCGCCTTCGCGGTGTTCGCCTACATCGTCATGGACGGCTTCGACCTCGGCATCGGCCTCCTGTTCCCGGTCCTGCCGCCGGGCGCGGAGCGCGACACCGCCATGAACTCGGTCGCGCCGGTCTGGGACGGCAACGAGACCTGGCTGGTGCTGGGCGGCGGCGGCCTGTTCGCCGTCTTCCCCCTGGCCTACGCGGTGATCCTGCCGGCGCTCTACGCGCCGATCATCGCGATGCTGCTCGGGCTGATCTTCCGCGGCGTCGCCTTCGAGTTCCGCTGGCGCGATCCCCGCCACCGCGCCGCCTGGGACGTGGCCTTCGCGGGCGGGTCGCTGGTGGCGGCCCTCGCGCAGGGCATCACGCTGGGCGCGCTGCTGCAGGGCATCGCGGTCGAGGGGCGGGCCTATGCCGGCGGCTGGTGGGACTGGCTCACGCCCTTCAGCGTCCTCGTCGGCGCGAGCCTGGTCGTCGCCTACGCGCTGCTCGGGGCGACGTGGCTGGTGATGCGCACCGAGGGCCTGCTCCAGCTGCGGGCCCGGCGCTTGGCCCTGCGCCTCACCGCGGCGACGGTGGCGGCCATCGCCCTCGTCAGCGCGGTGACGCCGTTCCTCCAGGGCCGCTACTACGAGCGCTGGCTGGCGATGCCGAACGTGCTCGTCACCGCGCAGGTGCCGCTGCTCGTGGGACTCGCGGCCTTCGCCCTGTGGCGCACCCTGCGGGGCGGCGCCGAGCGGGCGCCCTTCCTGATCGCGCTGGGGCTGTTCGCCCTGACCTTCCTGGGGCTGGGCATCAGCATCTTCCCCGACATCGTGCCGGGCCGGATCACGATCTGGCAGGCGGCCGCGCCGGAGGCGAGCCAGATCTTCCTGCTCGCCGGCGCCTCGGTTTTGATCCCGATCATCCTGTCCTACACCGCGTACGCGTACTGGGTCTTCCGCGGCAAGGTCGACGCGCACGGATATCATTGATGGCACCCGCAGCAGCACAGCCCCTCTGGAAGCGCCTCGCGTGGTTCGTGGGGCTCTGGGCCTCCAGCATCGTCGGTCTCGGCTTCGTCGCGACGGTCCTCCGGTATTGGCTCAAGAGCTGATAGACCGGGGAGCGCCCGCCTGACCTCTCCCCGCGTCGGATCCCTGCCGTGCAGCTGCCACCGCTCGTCCAGACCTTCGTGCTGCATTTCGGCGAGATGGGCTCGCGCTGGGGCATCAACCGGACCGTGGGGCAGATCTACGCCCTGCTGTTCGTGGCCGAGCGGCCGCTCAACGCCGACGAGATCGTCGAGCGGCTCGGTGTGTCGCGCTCCAACGTCAGCATGGGCCTGAAGGAGCTCCAGGCCTGGAACCTCGTCCGGCTCCAGCACCGGCCCGGCGACCGGCGCGACTACTTCACGACGCCCGAGGACATCTGGCAGATCGTCCGCACGCTGGTCGAGGAGCGCAAGAAGCGCGAGGTCGACCCGACGCTGACTCTCCTGCGCGAACTCCTGATGCAGGAGCCGGCGACCGAGGAGGAGCGGCACGCCCAGGCGCGCCTGCGGGAGATGCACGACCTCTTCGAGCTGTTCGCCGGCTGGTACGCGGACGTGCGCCGCCTCGACACCGAGCGCCTCGTCCAGCTCCTGACCCTCGGCTCGAAGGTCCAGAAGGTCTTGGAGATGAAGGATCGCCTGACCCGCCTGCCGGGCCGGATCGGCGGCCGGTCGGCCAAGCCGGACTGAGCCGCCTCGCGGCCGATCAGGCCTCGGCGAGCGCCCCCCGGTAGAGGGCGATGAGCGAGGCGCCGACATGCTCGATGTGGCGCCGCAGGCAGGCGGCCGCCGCATCGAACGTCCGGTCTTCGCACAGGGCGAGGATCTGCGCGTGCTCGCTGACCGCGCGGGTCGCGTCGTCGGAGGTCGCGATCTGCAGCCGCGTCGGCCGCTCGCAATCCTGCAGGAGCGCTGAGACGATCGCCAGCGACCGCGGCCGGCCGGCGTGCCGGATCAGGTCGAGGTGGAAGCGGCTGTTCAGGTCGCCCCACCGGAGGACCTGACCGGTCTCCAGCGCGGCGCCGTACTCCTTCGAGAGGGCGTCGAGATCGCGGATGTCATCGCGGGTCAGGTGCGGGGCGGAGAGCAGGAGCAGTTCCGGCTCGAGCTGGACGCGCAGCTGGAAGATGTCCTCGACCTCCTGCAGCGACAGGCCCGTCACGACCGCCCCGCGATGCGGCACGATCCGCACGAGCTTGCTGGCTTCCAGCTGCAGCAGGGCCTCGCGCACCGGGATCCGGCTGATCCCGAACTCCTCCGCCAGGGCGTCCTGGCGCAGCTGCACCCCCGGCGGCAGTTCACCGTTCAGGATCTGCTCGCGGAGCGAGTCCGCGACGGCCGCCGCCACGGTCTTGTGCCGCAGCCGGTCGGGTGCCGGACGTCCGGGAACCGAAGGGGACATCAAAACCTCAGGAGAATCGTATACATTTATACACGTCACGCTCATGCCTGGAAATTCTGCGGCTGTCCAATGCCAGATTGCCCTCGATAAACTTGAAGTTGATTGGCCCGGGGTTCGCAACAGCGTGGGAGGTCTCGGCTGTTCTCCCGGAGATGGAACAGCAAGGAGCAGGCCGTTGCCGCAGGCGCGCGTGCTCGCCGGTAACGCACCTTCGTGAATACGGCATTGATCCAGGTGAATGACGCGCTCGGATCGAGCGCGCCGGCGCGGATTCACCGGTTCGTCGAATCGTGCCGGAGGGGCGGCGCGGCCCAGGGCGCCTGGCCGAGGGTCTGGGCGAGATGGGCGATCAGCGCCGTCACCCGCGCCGGCCGCGGATCGCCCGGCGGCATGACGAGGTGCAGGGCGATCGGCGGCGGCGACCAGGCCGGCAGCACCCGCTCGAGGCGCCCGGCTTCGAGGTCGTCCCAGATCATGAAGTCGGGCTGCAGGGCGAGGCCGAGGCCGGCCCGCAGCGCCGGCGCCAGCGCCTCGGCGTTGTTCGCCCGGAGCTGACCCGCCGGCACCACGACGGCCTCCGCGCCGCTCCCGTCCACGAAGCGCCAGCGGTCCGGCGTCGGCAGGTAGGCGTAGCCGAGGCAGGTGTGGTGGACGAGGGCGTCCGGGTGCTCGGGCCGGCCGTGCCGGTCGAGATAGGCGGGCGTGGCGACCAGCGAGCGGCGGATCTCGCAGAGCCGGCGCGCGCGCAGGGAGGAATCCGGCAGGGCCGCGATGCGCAGCCCGATGTCGAACCCGCCGCCGACGAGGTCGACGACCGCGTCCGACAGGTGGAGATCCACCGAGACGGCCGGGTAGTCCCGGAGGAAGGCCGGCAGGATCGGGGCCACGTGCATCACGCCGAAGGTCATCGGCGCCGCGAGCCGCACCAGCCCGCGCGGCTCCGCGGCGCCCGCCGTCGCCAGCGCCTCCGCGGCCTCGCCCTCGGCGAGGATGCGCGCGGCGCCGTCCTTGGCGGCCTGCCCGGCCTCGGTGAGGGCGAGCTTCCGCGAGGTCCGGTTGAACAGGCGGGCGCCGATCCGCAGTTCGAGCCGGCTCACCGCCTTCGAGACCGTGGCCTTCGACAGGCCGAGCTCCGCGGCGGCGCGGCCGAAGGAGCCGGTCTCCACCACCTTGGCGAACACGGCCCAGGCCTCGAAATCGGGCAGTCTCATCGATCAGATCCGGAAACGATAGGTTTCCACCGTTTCTATTTTCGCCGCCCATGGCAAGGGGCACATTCCCGTCATCGCAACAGGCCGCCCGCCGCGGCCTTCCGTCGGGAGACATCGCCATGGTTCAGACCGGCCTCCACCACGTCACGGCCTTCTCCGGGCCGGCCCTGCGCAACCTCGACTTCCACACCCGCGTCCTCGGGCTGCGTCTGGTGAAGAAGACCGTCAATTTCGACGATCCGGGCACCTACCACCTGTACTACGGCGACGCGGCCGGCCGGCCCGGCACGATCCTGACCTTCTTCCCGATCGAGCACGCCGCGCCCGGCCGGGTCGGGATCGGCGAGACCCAGGAGACGGCCTTCCGGGTTCCCCGCGCCTCCATCGGCTGGTGGACCCACCGGCTCATCGAGAAAGGCGTGGCCCACGAGCCGCTGGTCCAGGTCTTCGGCGCGCCGACGCTGCGCTTCCGCGACCCGGACGGCATGATGCTCGCGCTGGTGGGCGTCGATGTCGGCGACGCGGAGGGCTGGGCGTCGAGCGAGGTGCCGGCCGAGCACGCGATCCGCGGCCTGCACGGCGTCACGCTCCTCCTCGACAGGGCCGAGGCGACCGCCGCGATCCTCACGGAGGTGCTCGGGCTGGAGGAGGTCGGCCGCGAGGGCAACCTGATCCGCTTCGCGGGCAGCGCCGAGCTCGGCGGTCTCGTCACCCTGCGGGCCGTGGGCGGGTTCCTGCCCGGCCGCCCCGGGGCGGGCTCGGTCCACCACATCGCGTTCCGGGCGGCGGACGACGCCGCGCAGGCCGCGATGGGCCGGGCGCTCGCGGCGCGGGGGCTCCACGTCACCGAGCAGCGCGACCGCCAGTACTTCCGCTCGATCTACTTCCGCGAGCCCGGCGGCGTTTTGTTCGAGATCGCCACCGACGCGCCCGGCTTCGCGGTAGACGAGCCGATCGAGGCCCTCGGCCAAGCCCTCAAGCTCCCCGCCGGCCTGGAGCCGCACCGGGCCGAGATCGAGGCGGTCCTGCCGAAGGTCGCCTGAGCCGCGACACCACCATGCCCGCCCCGCGCCAGCGCGGGGCGGGACCTCTCCCCGTCACCCGTGAGGCCACCATGACCCAGGACACCGCCGGCTTCATCCACCGCTTCGAGCCCGGTCCCGACACCGCGCGTCCGCTGCTGCTCCTGCACGGGACCGGCGGCGACGAGACCGACCTCCTGCCCCTCGGCCGCGCGGTCGCGCCGGAGGCCGCCCTGCTGGCGCCCCGCGGCGCCGTCAGCGAGAACGGCATGCCGCGCTTCTTCCGGCGCCTGGCGGAGGGCGTCTTCGACGAGGCGGACCTGCGCCGCCGCACCGGCGACCTCGCGGCCTTCGTGGCGGCCGCCCGGACGCGGTACGGGATCGGCGCGCCGGTGGCGCTGGGCTTCTCGAACGGCGCCAACATCGCCGCGTCGCTGCTGCTGCTCCGGCCGGAGACCCTGGCGGGCGCGGTCCTGATCCGCCCGATGGTGCCGTTCGCCGAGCCCCCGGCCGCGGATCTCGCCGGCCGGCCGGTCCTGATCCTCTCCGGGGCGATGGACCCGATCGTGCCCGCCGAGAACGCGCGGCGCCTCGCGCAGCAGCTCACCGCGGCCGGAGCCCGCGTCGAGCACCGGATCCTGCCGACGGGCCACGGCCTGTCGCGGGCCGATATCGGCCTGGCGCTGAACTGGCTTCGCGGCCTCACACTTCCCGAAGCGGCCTGAGCCGGCCGCGCACGACAGGACGGAGCGTTCGACGATGTCCCCGATCTCCTCTTCCAGCGCGACCGCCCTGCTGCCGGTGACCGGCCGGGTCCTGATGAGCGCGATCTTCCTCGTGAGCGGCGCCGGCAAGCTCGCGGCCCCGGCCGCGACGCTCGCCACCATCGAGGTGGCCCACCTGCCGCTGCCGCCGCTCGCCTACGCGGCGGCGACCTCCGTGGAGGTCGTCGGCGGGCTGCTGCTCGTCGCCGGCTACCGCGCCCGGCTGGTCGCCCTGGTCCTCGCGCTCTTCGCGGTGGCCACCGCGGTGACCTTCCACGCGGCCCTCGGCGACCAGAACCAGATGTTCCACTTCCTGAAGAACCTCGCCATGGCCGGCGGCTTGCTTCAGGTCGCGGCCTTCGGGGCCGGCCCGCTCAGCCTCGACGCGCGGCAGGGCCGGGCCTGACCGGTCCGTCGGTCCGCGCGATCCCCGCTTCTCGCCCTCTGCCTTTGCCCTCTGCCTTTCCGACCCTCGGGAGACCACGATGCCCTACTTCACCGCGCAGGACGGCACCCAGATCTACTACAAGGACTGGGGCGCCGGGCAGCCGGTGGTCTTCAGCCACGGCTGGCCGCTCAACGGCGACGCCTGGGAGGACCAGATGCTGTTCCTCGCGGAGCGCGGGTTCCGGGTCATCGCCCATGACCGGCGCGGGCACGGTCGCTCCGGGCAGCCCTGGTCGGGCAACGACATGGATACCTTCGCGGACGACCTCGCCGGGCTGATCGCCCATCTCGACCTGCGCGACGCGGTGCTGGTCGGCCACTCCACCGGCGGCGGTGAGGTCGCCCGCACCATCGGGCGGCACGGGACCGCGCGCATCGCCAAGGCGGTGCTGGTCGGGGCCGTGACGCCCCAGATGGTCCGGACCGACGCGAACCCGGGCGGCCTGCCCCGGGACGTGTTCGACGGCATCCGCGATTCGGTCCTGCGCGACCGGTCGCAATTCTTCAAGGACCTGAGCGACCCGTTCTACGGCGCCAACCGCCCCGGAGCCGCGGTCAGCGACGGTATGCGGGAGACGTTCTGGATGCAGGGCATGATGGCGGGCCTGCGGAACGTGCACGCCTGCGTGGCGGCCTTCTCGGAGACCGACTTCACCGAGGACCTGAAGCGCATCGACGTGCCGACCCTGCTCGTGCACGGCGACGACGACCAGATCGTGCCGATCGACGCCGCCGCGCGCGCCGCCGTCAAGCTCGTGGCGGGCGCCGTGCTGAAGGAGTATCCGGGCGCCCCGCACGGGCTGGCCGCCACCCACAAGGACAGGCTCAACGCCGACCTGCTCGCCTTCATCCAGGGCTGAGATCCCGGGTCGCGTTGACCGGCGGCCTTCCCCGCGCCGGTTCGGGCTCCTAAAGCCTGCGACGGGCCGCGCCGCGGCCCGACAGACGCCAGAAGCCGCACGGATCCCCGCATGCCGACCTCCGACGCACCGCTCACCATCGGGATCATCGGCGCGGGAATCATGGCCGAGCGCCTGCTCGGCGCGATTCACGGGGCGGCGGACTCGCCCGTTCGGGTCGCGGCGATCTGGGACTCGGCCCCGGCGGCCCTGGACCGGATCGGCACGGCCTTCCCGGCGGTGCCGCGGGTGGCCGATTCCGCCGCCGTCGTGGCGGCAAGCGACTGCGTCTACGTCGCCTCGCCACCCGCCTCGCATCTCGGCTACGCCCGCGCCGCCCTGGCGGCCGGCCGGAGCGTCTTCTGCGAGAAGCCGCTGGCCATCGATCGCGCCGATGCCCGCGCCTTCGTGGCGGAGGCGAGGGGCGCGGGCGCGGTCAATTTCCCGTTCGCCTCGTCGCCGGGCGTGGCGACGATCGAGCGCTGGATCGCGGCCGGCGCGGTCGGCACGCCCCGGGCGCTCACCGTCGCGGTGGCGTTCGCCCGCTGGCCCCGGCCCTGGCAGGCCGACGCCGCCCGCTGGCTCGACGCGCGCGGCGAGGGCGGCTTCACCCGCGAGGTGATCTCGCACTTCCTGTTCCTGGGCCGCCGCCAGCTCGGCCCGCTCGCCGGGCTCGCCGGACGGATCGACTTCCCGGAGCCGGGCCGGTCCGAGCGCGCGATCGACGTGACGCTCACGGCGGGCGGGATCCCCGTCACCCTCACCGGCCGCGTCGGGGGCGTCGCGGCCGACGACCACAACACGTGGACGCTGGAGGGCGACGCGGGCGCCGTCCGGCTGCGCGACTGGGCCATCGCCGAGCGGCGGGGCGCCGACGGGCGCTTCGAGCCGGAGCCCGACGCGATTCCGAACGAGAAGCTGCGGCCGATCACGCTCCGGCGCCAGCTCGAGGGCGTCGTCCGCATGGCGCGCGGCGAGCCCCACCACCTCGCCACTTTCGCGGAGGCGCTCGACGTGCAGGAGGTCGTCGAGTCGATCCTGACCCTGTGAGGGCGGCCCGCGACGGGGTCAGGAATCCAGCAGGTCGATCAGGAACGGGATCAGCGGCGCGTCGGCGGGCGGCATCGCGAGGTCGCGCAGGGCCTTGGGGCGCACCCACTTGAGCGCCTGCCCCTCCATCGACCGCGGCGTCCCCGTCCAGCGCCGGCAGATGTAGAGCGGCATCAGCAGGTGGAAGTCCGGGTAGGCGTGGCTCGCGAAGGTCAGCGGCGCGAGGCAGGGCTCCTCGACCCGGATGCCGAGCTCCTCCGCCAGCTCGCGGATCAGCGTCTGCTCGGGGCGTTCGCCGGGCTCGACCTTGCCGCCGGGGAACTCCCACAGGCCGGCGAGCTGCTTGCCCGCCGGGCGCTCGCTCACGAGGACGCGGCCGTCGACGTCGATGAGGGCGACGGCGACCACGAGGAGCAGGCGCAGGGGCGCGGCCGCGGGAGCGCCGTCGGGGGCGTTCTCGGGCGCGCTCACTGCGCCACCGCGAAGGTGGCCGAGACCTCGGAGGACATCGGGATCGTGCCCGCCTCCAGCGGCACCCGCCGCCCCTTGGCGGCCATCGGCGCCGCGCGGGCCATCTCCAGCGCCGGGCGGTACGGCGTGCCGGCCGCGGCTGTGCTCAGCGTGCAGAGCGGGCCGAGCTTGGCGCCGACCGCCTCGGCGAGGGCCTCGGCGCGGCTCCGCGCGTCCCGGGTCGCCGCCACCTGGAGGGCCGCCTCGCTCTTGTCCGGGTCGCGCAGCCCGAAGCTCACGCCGTCGATGCGGTTCGCGCCGGATTCGAGGGCCTGCCGGAGCAGGTCGCCGAGGCGGTCCATGTCGGCGAGCCGGACGGTGACGAGGTTGCTGGCGCGGTAGCCGTCGGGCTCCTCGGTGACGGCACCCCCCGGCCGGGCGACGGTGCGGGTCGCGGTCTGCAGGGTGACGGCGGCCGTGCCGAGATCGGCGGGCGGGACCCCGAGGGCGCGGGCCTGCGCCGAGACCCCGGCCACCGCCTTCGAGGCGGCGTCGAGGGCCGCCGCCGCACTCGCGCCGCGCGCCTCGATGCCGACCGTCACCTCGGCGAAGTCCGGCGCCCGCGTCTCCGACGCGCGCCCGACGACGCTGATGTGGCGCTTGCAGGCCGCGTCGTCGGCCCGCGCCGCGGTCGCCAGGCTCAGGACGAGGAGGGCGCCGGACAGGACCGCCCTCACGAGCGGTAATCCCCGTTGATCTCGACGTAGGCCTTGGTCAGGTCGCAGGTCCAGACGCGGGCCGTGCCGTCGCCCAGGCCGAGATCGACCCGGACCGTGATCTCCGGCTCGCGCATCACGGCGCTCGCCGCCGCCTCGCTGTAATCGGGGTCGCGGGCGCCCTGGACCGCCACCCGCACGTCGCCGAACCAGATCGCGAGCCGGTCGCGGTCGGCGGGCTCGCCGGCCTTGCCCACGGCCATCACCACGCGGCCCCAGTTGGCGTCCTCGCCGGCCACCGCGGTCTTCACCAGCGGCGAGTTGGCGATCGACATCGCGATGCGGTGCGCGGAGGCGTCGCTCTCGGCGCCGGTGACCCGCACGGTGACGAACTTGCGCGCGCCCTCGCCGTCTTTGGCGACGAGCTGGGCCAGCTCGACCAGCAGGCCGTCGAGCGCCTCCCGGAAGCCGGCGAGCCGCGGGTCGGCGGGATCGCTGATCGCCGGGTTGCCGGCCCTGGCGGTGGCGAACAGCATCAGGGTGTCGGAGGTGGAGGTGTCGCCGTCCACGGTCACGCAGTTGAAGCTCGTCTTCGTCCCGGCCGAGAGGAGCGCCTGCAGCACGTCCTGCGGCAGGGCCGCGTCGGTGAAGACGAAGGACAGCATCGTCGCCATGTCGGGGGCGATCATGCCGGCGCCCTTGGCGATGCCGTTGATCGTCACGCGCACGCCGTCGATCTCGGCCGTGCGCGTCGCGAGCTTCGGGAAGGTGTCGGTGGTCATGATCGCCCGGGCCGCCTCGGTCCAGGCGGCCGGCCCGTCCTCGGCGCGGGCCGCGCAATCCGCGAGAACGCCCGCGAACCGCTCCGCCGGGAGCGGCTCGCCGATCACGCCGGTCGAGGCGACGTAGACCTCGCGCGCGCCGCAGCCCGCCGCCTGCGCGGCGATCTCGACGGTGCGCGCCACCGCGTCCCGGCCGAGCCGGCCTGTGAAGGCGTTGGCGTTGCCGGAATTGACCACGAGCGCCCGCGCCGAGCCGTCCGCCAGGGCGTCGCGGCACCAGTCCACCGGCGCCGAGGGGCATTTCGAGCGGGTGAACACCCCCGCGGCCCGGGTCCCGGCCTCCAGCGCCACGTAGAGCACGTCGGTGCGGCCGCTGTAGCGGATCCCCGCCTGGGCGGTCGCGATTCGCACGCCCGGCAGGGGCGGCAGATCGGGCATCGCGGTGGGCGCCAGCGGGGAGACGGGAGGGGCTTTCGCGGACGACATCGGCTCGGGCTCCGGCAGCGCGCGGCTCAGGTCCCGCGGCGGCCCGGTGTTGCCCGCGCGACCCCGCCGGCGTCAACTCCGTGCCCAGCCTATGATCAGGCCGCCGGAGTGCTTCGCCTTTGTGCAACGGCGGCGCCGAATGCGGCGCGACGACGGCGCCGGGCTTGCGTGTGGATTGCATCCCAGCTTAGCATGCTGCATCGCAAAGCCAGCGCGAAGTCGAGTGCGGAATGCCCCCAGCCGACGACGAGACTGCCTCGAGCAGCCTTCCCCAGGGCAGCTGCTACCGGATCCAGGTTCTGGTGGTCGGCCGCCACAAGCGCTGGCGCGACGAGGTCTCGGCCCAGGTCCGGATGCTGGGCTACCAAGTCACCGCCTGCGACCGCGGCGTCGACGCCATGACGGTGCTGGCCCTGGGCCTGCCGGTGGACGTGATGGTGGTCGACACCGCGCTCCAGGGCGGCCTGTGCTGCGCGCAGCTCGCCGTCGAGGCCCGGGCCCTGCGCCCGGCCCTGCGCATCATCCTCGCCAGCGACCCGGTCGACGCGATGGGGCCGGAAGCGTCGGCCCGGGTGCCCGACGTGCTGCTCGTCCCGCGCGACCAGCTCCAGAACGGGATGGTCGCCACGACCATGCGCGAGGCGCTGGCGAGCCGCGCCGCCTGAGCTCCGGGGCGACGGCCTGATCGGACCCGGACGGCCCGCGAGCCGAGGGTCTGAGCGATCCGTCGATCGAATCGCGGCCGAGGCGCCTCGGGCCGTCGCCGAGTCTCCCCGCAGGTCGGGATTGTAGCGCGGGTCTTCCTGCCCGATGTCAGCAACGCGGGCCGGACCGTGCCGCAATGCAAGTGCATCGCCCGCGTGATCCGGCGCGAGCGTGTGCCGCGCGGAGTCTCGACGCCGCTCGGCAGCGGACACGCGCAAGGCGAAGCTTCCGGGTGGACCGGGAGGCGCCGTCAGAACTGATCCATCGCGACGAGAACGCACCGATTGCCGTTTGCGCGCGCGGCCCGGCGACTGTGGCCACCGCGTGTGCCCGAGATATCAAGTCTGTCTCGAAGTATTGTCGCCCATGATCTATAATACAAGTTGAACTTGATCACGTGACACGATGTTGTCATGATCGTATCGTCTATCGTGTGGCCGAAAGTCCGGCTTCTTCTGTGGAAGATACGTCCGTGAGAACTGGGATACGCGCCCGCCTCTACGCGGGATTTGCGATGCTCGTCATGATCACGGGCATCATCGGCGCATTCACGATCTACCAGCAGGCTGTCATCGGCGCGGACCACGCGCTCCAGGAGCGCGTGGAGCGGGGGGCGCAATCGGTCCTGATGATCGACGGTCACGCCGCACGCCTCATCGGGACGGCCGAACGGTACCGGCTCCAGCCGGATCCCGACCTGATCGCCGCGATGGAGCAGACCCGGCAGGCGATCGAGCAGACCTGCGACCGGTACTTCTCGCTGGCCATGACGGACGGGGGGCGGAAGCTCTACGACGACGTGCGGGAGGCCGCCCGCGCGATGAAGCCGGAGTTGGAACGCCTCGCGGCGTCGGGCGCGAGCCTGCGCGAGGCCAGGACGAAGCTCTACGAGGCCGGCAACGCGCTCACCACCCTTCTCGCGAGCCTGCTCGCGGACGTGCGCGCCCGGACCGGCGAGACGATGCTCGCGCGGGTCGAGCACGTTGAGAACGCCGTCCTGCGGTCCCGCATCGCGTCGGCCCGCTTCGTGATCGGCCTGGACGCCCATGACCGCGACGCCTTCGAGCAGCGGGTCGAGCAGGCTCTGGCGGCCCTGGACGCGTTCAAGGACACGCAGGGCGGCGCGGTCTTCGCGCAGCAGGTCAGGGCCGTCCGCGACGCGCTGGTCGCCACCGCGGCCGGCTTCCGCGCGTACGATCGGGCGGTGGCGTCGGCGAAGGCGACGTTCGAGACCGGGATCAAGCCCCACACCGACGCGATCGACCGGCTCGGCATCGCGCTGCGCGACCGGATCGTGGCCGCCGGCGAGACGATTTCCCGGGAGACCGCGCGGGCGGCGAGGCGGGCCCGGTACATCCTGATCGGCCTCGTCGCCGCGGCCCTGCTCCTCGGGGGTATCCTGGCCTTCGTGCTGGCCCGCAGCGTCATCCGACCGGTCGCCGGCATGACGGAGGCGATGACGCGGCTGGCCGAGGGCGATCTTCACGTCGCGGTGCCGTACCGCGCGGCGACCGACGAGATGGGCGCGATGGCCAAGGCCGTCGACGTCTTCCGCCAGAACGCGGTCGCGCGGGCGGAGCTCGAGGCGGCGCAGGCCGCCGAGCGGGAGGCCCGCCTGCGCCGGGCCGAGCGGGTCGAGCAGCGCGTCCACGCCTTTCAGGCGAAGATCGCCGCCGCGCTCGACATCGTCACGGCGGCGACCAGCGAACTCGACGCGACCGCGCAGGCGATGACCCGGGTGGCCGACAACACCAACAGCCAGGCCGTGACGTCGAGCTCGGCCGCCGCCCAGACCTCGGCCAACGTCCAGACCGTCGCGGCCGCCGCCGAGGAGATGGTCTCCTCGCTCCAGGAGATCGAGCGGCAGGTCGTGCGCTCGAACGCGGTGGCCGGTCACGCCGCCCACGAGGCCGAGGCGACAAATGCCGCCATGGCGAGCCTGCACGCCGCCGCCGAGCAGATCGGGGCCGCCGTGATGATGATCTCCGGCATCGCGAGCCAGACCAACCTGCTCGCCCTCAACGCCACCATCGAGGCGGCGCGGGCCGGCGAGGCGGGACGCGGCTTCGCCGTCGTGGCCTCCGAAGTGAAGGAACTCGCCGCCCAGACGGCGCGGGCGACCGAGGAGATCGGCGGCCAGATCGCCGCGATCCAGGCGGCCTCCGGGCAGGCCGCGGAGGCGATGGCGCAGATCGCCCGCACGATCGCCTCCGTGAACGAGATCAGCGGCGCCATCGCGGCGACGGTGGTGCAGCAGACGGCGGCCACCGGCGAGATCTCGCGCAACGCCGGCGAGGCGGCGCGGGGCACGGAGGGCGTCTCGGCCAACGTGGCGCGCGTGCTGGCCGCCGCCCGGGAGGCCGGGACCGCCGCCGCGCAAGTTCAGAGCGCGGCGGCCGAGCTGGCGACGCAGTCCCTGACGGTCAAGCGCGAGGTCGACAGCTTCCTCAGCGACATCCAGGCCGCGTGAGCGACCGGCCTAGATGGCGGCGGCGGGGTCGCTCTCGTCGCCGTCGCCGTCCCGGCTCCGCCGGTCGCGCGGCCGCCGGTCCAGGAACGAGCGGCCGATGGCGCGCAGGGGCGCCGTCAGGCGGCGGACATCCTCGGCCCGCTCCATGATGCGCTCGCCGTTGCGGATCTCCTTGTCGAGCCACGCCATCGTCCGGGCGAGCGCCGGATCGTCGTCGTCCAGCCAGACCTGGGTCACGCGGGCGAAGGCGATGACCACGCCCTGCAGCTTGAGCTGTCCGAGCGACCCCTCGGTGTCGATCCCGGCCGCCGCCAGCATGTAGCGGTGCGAGTTCAGCATCACGCCGTTCAGCGCCAGCATCGAGAGCGGCTCGCCCCGGAGCGCGTAGGCGATCCGGCGCAGCGCCGGCTTGTAGGGCTCC
Organism: Methylobacterium sp. A52T; assembly: GCF_053346095.1. Classification (NCBI taxonomy): domain Bacteria; kingdom Pseudomonadati; phylum Pseudomonadota; class Alphaproteobacteria; order Hyphomicrobiales; family Methylobacteriaceae; genus Methylobacterium; species Methylobacterium sp. A52T. The sequence continues at coordinate 44,673 of NZ_JBKFBI010000030.1, forward strand.
ATGGCGTCGAGGCGGCGCATCAGCACGTCGAACAGCCGCTCGCGGGTCGGCTCCTCCTCGAGACCCGTGAGATCGCCCTCCAGAACCTTGCGGTCGATGATGCGGGTCAGCCCGCCGAGGACCGCCCCCTTCGACGGGAACAGGTCGCGCAGCTCGGCGAGCGTCAGGCCCGCCTCGCGGGCGATGTCGCTGACCTCGATGTCGTTCCAGGGCTGCTCGGCGGCGAGGCGCATCAGGGCTTCGACGGCGGCCTCCCGGGGCGACAGCTTCGGCGCCCCGCCCTGCGTCCCCGAATCGTCGGTCCCGGTCTTGCTGCTCTCCTGCGCGACGCTCGCCTGGGCAGCGCTCTCTCGGGCAGCGCCTTCTCGGGCGTCGCCCGCCTTGGCGGGGCTCGCGGCCTTGCGGGGCCGCTTCGAGGGGGCTTTGCTGTCGGTCATGGATCGGTCGCCCGGTCTGATCGGTCGTGTGGCCTCATGTAGGCGGGCGGGCCGCGAAGGGCAGGTCCGTCGCGCGGCCATGCCGCACGGACGCCGCCCGATGTCAGCCCCTGATGCCAATGCCCGATGCCAACGCCAGATGTCAGCCGGACAGTTCCCCGGCCCGCCGACGGGCCGCGGCCACGGCCTCGCGCATCAGCGCGCCGAGGCCGTCCTCCCGCATCAGCACGTCGAGGGCCGCCGCGGTGGTGCCGCCGGGCGACGTGACGTTGCGGCGCAACTCCGCCGCCTCGGCCGGGCTGGCATCGAGGAGCGCGCCGGCCCCCGCCACGGTGGCCCGGGCGAGGCGGCGGGCGACGTCGGGCTCCAGGCCGGCCGCGATGCCGGCCTCCGCCAGCGTCTCGGCCAGAAGGAAGACGTAGGCCGGTCCGGAGCCCGAGACCGCCGTCACGGCGTCGATCTGCGCCTCGTCGGCGAGCCACGCCACGGCGCCGTTGGCCGCGAACAGGGCCTCGGCGGCCGCCCGCTGCGCGGGGGTGACCTCCGAGCTCGCGCAGGCACCGGTGGCGCCCCGGCCGATGCTCGCCGGCAGGTTGGGCATCGCCCTGACGATCGCCCGCGCCCGCGGCAGCCGGCCGCGGAGATCCGCGACGGTCTTACCCGCCAGGATCGAGACGAGGAGCGTGTCGCGGCCGATGAGCCGATCGAGCCCGGGGGCCGCCGTGTCCAGGCCCTGCGGCTTGATCCCGAGGACCAGGACGTCGCCGGGCTCGGGGTCGGACGGGTTCAGGGCGATGCCCCGCTCGGCGCAGAGATCCACGATCGGGCGCACGGGCACCGGGTCGACGATGGTGGTGCGGCGGGGATCGAGGCCCGCCTCCAGCCAGCCCGCCAGCATCGCGCCGCCCATCTTGCCGGCCCCGGCCAGGACCAGGGAGGCGGGCATCCGCGCCGTGGTGGCGCCCGGGGCGGTCACGCCTCGCCTTCGGTCTCGAACAGGACCGCGTCGAGGGCCTCGCGGGCGCTCTTGCCGGCCCAGAGGACGAACTGGAACGCCTGGAAGTAGCGCTCGCAGGCGTCGACCGCCGTCTTCATCATGGTGGCGCATTGCGGGTGGGTCGGGACGGCGCCGCCGGTCAGCAGGAGCGCGTGCCGGAACATCACCACGCTGTCGGTCGTCCAGAGGTCGAAATGGCCGACCCAGAGCTGCTCGTTGATCAGCGCGATCAGGCGCATCACCTCGGTGCGCTGCCGCTCCGGCACCTTGAGGTCGAAGGCGCAGGCGACGTGCAGCGCCTCGACGTCCTCGATCCACGTGAAGGCGACGTTGTAGTCGGTCCAGCGACCGGGGCTCGTGACCGACATCTCGTCGGTCTCGGCCCGGTCGAAGATCCAGTCGCGCAGGGAGGCCAGCCGCTCGACGACGTCGAGCGGATGCTCGTTCCGGTCCGGGTCGTGGAAGTCGACGTTGAGAAGCGGCATGACGATCCAAAAGGACGACCCGGACGAGATCCGGCCCGACGTGGCGGTGACGCGAAACCGGAGCGCGAGAACACTCCGAGAACTGGAACGACCGGCAGATCTAGGCCGGCGGTGACGCGATCGACTGTCGAAGCTCTGCGGACATCGCCCCGCAGCCCCCGAATCACCCTATGCCCGACTATAGACCGGCCGTGACTCGCGACACAAAGTGCAGGTCACATTCAGTGAACAGGAAACCGGATCGTCGACGCCGCTTCCTGTGTAAAAGCCCGCGGCGTTGCCGCGGAGACTCAGACCACCTCGCTCAGGCCCGCGGCGCCCGCTCCGGCGCTCCCGGATCGCGCCTCCAGGGCCGCCACGCGGGCCGTCAGGGCCTCGTTCTGCGCCTGGAGCTGGGTCACGAGGTCGCGGAGCACGTCGAGCTCCTCGCGGGAGGCGATGTCGAGGTCGCGGACGACGCGCTCGAGCTGCGCCCGGACCACGGTCTCGGCCTCGCGGCGGACGCCCTGGGCGGCGCCGGCGGCGTCCGTCATGAGGCGGGCGAGGTCGTCGAACAGTCGATTGGAGGGGGGCATCGGGGTCTCCCGGATCGGCCGGCTGCCGCGGCGGCCGCCTCGCGGGGGCGTACGCGACGAGGGGGGAAGGAAA
>NZ_JBKFBI010000300.1:0-984 GCF_053346095.1 Methylobacterium sp. A52T
CGGGGGCGGCGGGGGCCGCCCCCCCCCCCCCCCCCACGCCGTCGCGGCCGCCGGGTCGCTGTGGTGCCGCGAGGCCCGGGACGCGGCCGCCCTGGCGGCGCTGGCCGAGGCCGCGCAGACGAGCCTCGACCTCGCCCGCGGGCCGGTGCTGCGCGCCGTCCTGGTCGATCCGGCCCCGGACGGCGGGCAGCGCCTCCTCCTCGTCGCCCACCACCTCGTGGTCGACGCCGTCTCCTGGCGCATCCTGGTGGCGGATCTCGCCCTGGCCCTCGCGGGGCGGACCCTGCCGGCGCCCGCGACCTCCTTCCCCGCCTGGGCCCGGCACCTCGACGTCCTGGCCCGGGATCCGGCCGAGGCCGGCCGCCGCCGCGCCTGGGCGGAGGCCTGGGCGGCGCAGCTCGCGCCGCCCGCATGCGGCCTCGAACCCGCCCGGCCCGACGCCCCCAACGTCGAGTCCGCCCAGACCGAGATCGCCGACAGCCTCGACGCCGACACCACCGACGCCTTCCTGCGCCGGGCCGGCCGGCCCTACCGCACGCGCCCCGACGAACTCCTGCTCGCGGCGCTCGCGGTGGCGGTGTCGCGCCGCTGCGGCGGGCGAGCCGTTCGCGTCGTGCTCGAGGGCCACGGTCGCGATGCCGATGCCTTGGCGGACAGCTTGGCGGACAGCTTGGCGGGTGCGGCCGGCGAAGCGGCGCGCCACGACCTGAGCCGGACGGTGGGCTGGTTCACCACGCTGGTGCCGCTGCGGCTCGACCCCCTCGGCGGCGAGCCGGACCTGCCGCCGGACGACGACGCCCGCGGCCACGCCCCCGGTGATGCCCCCGGCCGCGCCCTCGGCCGCGCCCTCTGCCGGGTCAAGGAAGCCCGCCGCGCCCTGCCCCAGCCCGACCTCAGCCACGACCTCCTGCGCCACGGCCCCGTAGCGGACCTGCGCCACCGCATCGCCGCGACACCCGAGCCCGGCATCCTCCTCAACTACCT
>NZ_JBKFBI010000301.1:0-947 GCF_053346095.1 Methylobacterium sp. A52T
ACGCGCGTGGTCTGCGGCAGTCCCGACTTCCTCGCCGCTCACGGGACGCCCCGGACCCTGTCGGACCTCGCCGACATCCCGTGCGTGACCTTCAGCGACCTGGCCGCCGGCCCGGCCTGGCACTTCGCCACGCCCGACAGGAAGGCCGTCCAGGTGGTCCAGGTGCGCTCCCGCCTCCAGGTCAACACGGCCGAGGCGGCGCTCGACGCGGCCGCGGCCGGCGTCGGCCTCACGCAGGTCCTGTCGTACCAGGCGGCGCCCCTCGTCGCAGCAGGGCGCCAGGTCCTCGTGCTGCGGTCCTTCGAGCTCGAACCGGTCCCGGTCAGCGTTGTCCATGTCGGGCATGGACGCCTTCCGCTGAAGATTCGGGCGTTCCTCGACTTCGCGACGCCGCGCATTCGCGCGTCCCTGGGTGCCGTCATTCCACCCCCCTGAAGGCCGGCGCACCGGTCGGCTTTGGACGCCCGTCCGCCCGGTGAGGAAAGGCCGGCCACGTCAGATAGGCCGGGCCACCCACCTCTCGGAACCCGTAAGGCTGAGTTTCGGAAACTCTGTGTTCTCGCGAGTGCCGAGAGAGTGCATCGTGATCCCACTGTCCGGTCCCGAGCCTGAAAGCCGTGGCACAGTCGGGGGGGATCGCGGCGACGGCGCGTACACCCCTCTCCGACATGCGCGACATCCGCGGTCGCGAGGCGAGCCATCCGGACGTTCTCCGGCCCGCACAGATGCGAGTGGAGCGATGAGACAGGACACGGCATTCCAAGAGGGGCCTGCCCGGGCGACGCGGCGGAGCATTCTCGCCGGCAGCGTCGTGGCGGCAGGCCTAGGTAGGGGACTCATTCAGGTCCATGCGATGACACAGGAAGCGAGCGCGACGGCAGCCAGATAGTTGCAGGCCAAGCGATCGTAGCGGGTCGCGACGCGCCGCCAGTTTTTGAGGTGACCGA
>NZ_JBKFBI010000302.1:0-858 GCF_053346095.1 Methylobacterium sp. A52T
CCTAGGTAGGGAACTCATACAACCAATTGCTGTTGCTCGCGTTTTCTTTCTGAGATTGGGGTTTCCAGCGCAGGAGGATCGCGATGGCACGGTTGTTCTGGCTCTCCGATGAAGCCTGGGGGCGGATCGCGCCGCACCTACCTCACGGCCAACCGGGCAAGCCTCGGGTCGACGACAGGCGGGTGATCAGCGGCATTCTGCATGTGCTGAAGGTCGGCTGCCGCTGGCAGGACACGCCCTCCGCTTACGGTCCGCACACGACGGTCTACAACCGCTACAACAGGTGGTCTCAGCGCGGGATCTGGCAGCGGCTGTTCGCCAAGATCGCAGCCACAGGCCCCGTGCCAGATGAGTTGATGCTCGACGCGTCCCACGTGAAGGCCCACCGCTCGGCTGCCGGCGGAAAAGGGGGGCCTGGAGCCAGGCGATCGGCCGCTCGCGGGGCGGGTTCACGAGTAAAATCCATTGCTTGGCCGATGATCGTGGCCGACCGGTCGCGTTCGCCCTGACGCCCGGCAACGTGGCCGACATCACCATGGCGCTGCCTTTGCTGCGCGCTGTGGTGCCGCCCAAGCGTCTGATCGCCGACAGGGCCTACGACGCGCAGAGCCTGAGGGATTGGCTGAAAAGCCGCCGGGTGATCGCCACCATCCCGTCCACGGCCACCCGGACGGTACCCTATAAGCACAGCCGGATCGCCTACCGGCGGCGCAATCGGATCGAGCGCCTGTTCGGTCACCTCAAAAACTGGCGGCGCGTCGCGACCCGCTACGATCGCTTGGCCTGCAACTATCTGGCTGCCGTCGCGCTCGCTTCCTGTGTCATCGCATGGACCTGAATGAGTCCCCTACCTAGGCC
>NZ_JBKFBI010000303.1:0-654 GCF_053346095.1 Methylobacterium sp. A52T
GTAAGCGCTGTCCTCAGGCCACGGCTTTGAGGGCTGGCGTTGGCTGGAAAGCCCATGGCAGCAGATCATCGAGGTGCCGCTGCGGATGGTCCTCGACGATGCGGGTGATGACGTCGGCCAGGTAAGCCTGCGGCTCGACGCCGACGAGCTTGCAGGTCTCGACCAGCGAGGCGACCACCGCCCAGTGCTCGCCTCCGCCGTCCGAGCCAGCAAACAGGGCATTCTTGCGATTGAGGGCCAGCGGCCGGATCGCGCGCTCGACGGTGTTGGAGTCGATCTCGACGCGCCCGTCGGCGAGGAACAGGCTCAGCCCCGCCCAGCGGCTCAGGGCGTAGCGGATCGCCTCCGCGAGGTTGCTCTTGCGGCTCAAGAGGCCGAGCTTCTCCCGCAACCACGCCTCCAGTGCTTCGACCACCGGCCGGCTTCGCTCCTGACGGGCCGCCCGTCGCTCCTCGGCCGGACGCCCGCGGATATCGGCCTCGATCCGGTAGAGCACGGCAATGCGCGACAGCGTCTCCGTCGCGATCGGCGAGGCCGCGGCAAGGTCATAGAATTGCCGACGCACATGGCTCCAGCAGTGGGCCAGCCGCACTGCGCCGCCCTTGGCCAAGCTCTCGTAGGCCGCGTAGCCGTCGACCTGCAGCACGCCTGCAA
>NZ_JBKFBI010000304.1:0-589 GCF_053346095.1 Methylobacterium sp. A52T
TTACCCGACGGCGCTGCGCCAACCGCGAGGAGGCAGGCGACCACGGTAGGGTCAGCGACTGGGGTGAAGTCGTAACAAGGTAGCCGTAGGGGAACCTGCGGCTGGATCACCTCCTTTCTAAGGATGCCGACAGCAGGATGACCGGTCTTCCGGTCCGCTCCTCGGACGGCGTCATTAGGATATCAGGGCTCAGTCAGAGCCCCTTGGCGGGACACGCGCCGTCCTCGTTTCTCTTTCTCGTACCGGACAGTTCAAGCTCCGCTGACGCGCCCGTCGTGTCCGAGCGTCGAGCCTGTCCGGACATTGCGTTTGCCGCAGCAAGGATCAGCGAGGGCCGTCAGGTTCGGCTGGACGTGCTGTTTGGCGAAGGCATCAGTGACATCGTGAAGAGGGAATGTGGCCGTTGGGGCAGCGAAAGCTGTGAACCCTGGCGGTCATGTTCGGCAAGCATACGGTGGTGGGTCCGGAAACGGATCTGCCACTGGTCTTTTTGTGACCGTGTCAGACTTTTGCGCTGGATCCTCTGGACCCAGTGACAAAAGAACGGACATCGATCACGAGAGCGATCAAGTGCCTTAAGAGCATTCGG
>NZ_JBKFBI010000305.1:0-530 GCF_053346095.1 Methylobacterium sp. A52T
AGCGTGCCGCTGTTGGCCACGCCGCCGGCGATCGCGCCGCTGCTGAGCGCCGTGCCGGCATTGGTCGCACCTCCGGAGATGGTGCCGGTGTTGATCAGGAGGCCGGCATTGCTGACGCTGCCCTGGGTCCAGCCGGCATTGAGATAGGTGCCCGCACTCTGGACGGAGACCGATGAGGTCAGGCTGCCGCTGGCGGACAGGAACAGGGTGCCGCCGGCGACGGTGGTCGGTCCGGCATAGGTGTTGGTGCCGGCGAGTTCGAGGGTGCCGAGCCCGACCTTGGTCAGGCCGCCGACCCCGGAGATGGCGTTGGCGAAGCGGCCGTAATAGGCCTGTCCGTTGTAGGTGGTGTTGACGGTCCAGTCGGAGGTGAACTGGCCCGGGCCGTCGATGGCCTTGCCGAGGTTGAGCAGGCCCCAGCCGAAAGTGGCGTTCGGGGCGTTGGCAGGCCCGTCGCCGAGGTGGGTGGCGGTGGTGAACATGGTCTGGGCGATCTGCGGCGCCGTCAGGAACGGGAACGCCTGACGCAG
>NZ_JBKFBI010000031.1:0-46891 GCF_053346095.1 Methylobacterium sp. A52T
ACGCTCGCGCAAATCAACGGACAGGGCAGACGCCATCGGCTCTCCTCCTCGGAAAGCCGACCATCGAATCACATCACCGCCGCGGCCGAAACCCTACACGATTCAATCCGGTCGGTGACCGCTCTAGGCAGGCGCAAGCTCGGCTGGAGACAGGGCGCGCTCATCGACTTCAACGCTCAGCGCGCGGGCTGAAGGCCTCGGTACAGCGATCACCTTTGCCGATTTCAGCTCGGGCATAGGGATGACCCTTCCCCTACGCATCAGGCGAGTCGCGGCGCTTGGTAAGGCGCCGAAAAGCGCGGCGTGACCGCTGTCCTCTTTCGGCGACCGGTGCGCACTCATTCATAGCCGCAGTAGCGATGATGGATTCAGCGAGGAGGCTGGCCTGCCCCATGGAACAACATGAGCGCGCAAAGGAAAAACCTCGGACCCGTGCCCCGGGGTTCGAGACAGCCACGGTACTGACCAAGCGAGGGCGGGGGCTGGCAGCAGATATCGCAATTGGCACGGCCCACCCGGATATGCCGCTTGAGCACATCGCCCGGGGGCTAGCCAAAATCGTTCAGAAAGGCGTGCGTACCGCCGTCGTGCGGGAATGGGCCGGTTTTCCAGCTGTCTTGAGCCGAGACATTCCCGCCGGAACGATCGCCATGCGCACGTCCGCGAGCATCACGGCCTATTCCCTCGAAACCATGCAGCCCATTGCAGCCGTACCCTGCTAAGAGCGCGTCACGATCGTAACCACAAACATTCGAAGAGGGTTTTAGGGCAACCGGCTGGTACCGCTTTTCCTTTTCCGGTGAAATTTTGCGTTGCTATGAATTTCCTTGGCTTTACCGCGCCAATCTTGCTCAAAAAGTCATTCAGAGTTCGGCTTTCATCGGCCAACAGCTTAGTGTAAACAATGGGGCCGGCTGCCTAGTTTTGGTATACAAGTGTATACAACGGCCCGGCTGAGCGTTTAAGCGCGATGGCCCTTCCGCGGGATGGCTCCCCCACCCAGTGAGCTAATCTGCGGAGTGTATTCGCATGTTAAACGACACAAATGCCGCGAACGAGAGTCTAGCGCCTTCAATCCGCGCCAGACTTATCGAAGTTTCTCAGGTTAGATATCTGAGGAATGCAGAAAATTTGACGCCCAATCAGCGCGAAGCTGCGGATCTAGCAAATAAATCTGCGGTAAAAAGCATGAAAATGAGACTTAAAGAGGAGTGGTACAACGACAATAGCTGGATTGACAGATTTTCAGACTGGTCAATTGCAGCTTGGGCAATGCGCCCCGATTACGATATATTTGTCGATCTTTTAACGCAAGATAAAACTCACGGTAGAACAGATCGTATCCGATTGCCTGGTGTATCTGCGCGAGATGTTGAGGCGCGCATTGCACGGGTCACAGCGGCTCTTGAAGCTCGATTGGCTGAAATTGAGCCACGGACAGCAGAACGGGAGCGTGGTCGGTAAACCTACGCTCCCGTTCCCCAAGGCTGGAACCGCAGGCGTCGCCAAACACCATGCATCCCTAACGAAGAGAACTTGCAATGAAGGGCCGAGCCAAGTCAACCCCGGTTTTCCGCAACGCGACGAAATCTTTCCGCGACGCTGGTATCTCGATTAATTACCTTCTCCCGATCGCCCCACCCGATGGTCACATCGGTGCGACGGGCACTCTCAAATCAGAAAGCATGGGGAAAAGCCCTGGTCGGTATGACCGCCGCCGCAATGAGTGGCGGGGGTTGTTCGGCTCGTTCATCAAAGAGGGCGTTCCCGAGCGGGACGCCGTTGAATTTGAGGACTGGCCCACCGATAGCGTCGGCCTCCTCGGGCGCTACGTGCCGGCGATCGATAGCGACGCAGAGAGCGACGAGGCCCGCGAACTGGTGGAGCGCGTCCTAGACGAGGTTTTCCCGCGGCAGGGTTATGCGGAACGTCTGCGCGGCGACGGCCACCGCCGGCTGTACGCCTTCGAGTGCCCCAAGCCGGACGATATGGAGGCCGTGGTTCGCGGCCGGCATCTGTCGTATCGCCTCAACGGGGTGGACAGCAAAATCGACGTAATCGGGTATGGAAACCAGTTCCTCGCGGCCGGCCTCCACCAAAACCGGCGCGATCGGTACGAATGGCACCCGGACCGAAACCTTTTCGAGCTGTGGGACCGCCAGGAAATCGCGCTCCTGGACAACGCCACCGTCAACCGCTTTCTCGGTACCTTCGTTGACGAGCTGGAGCGGGCTGGTGGTGAAGTCCTGCGCCAATCGGGCGGCGCGGCAATCGGCGAGGACCGGGACTATAGCAACCAGGACGCTACGATGCCCCTCGGGGCTGTCCTGGCCGGCCTGGACCGCCTCCCGAACACGGAAGCCAACTTTCCCCACCGGGACGACTTGGTGGGCGTCTTGGCGGCGATCCGCGCCACGCTCGGGTCCGAGGCTGAGGCCGCTGCCGACGATATCGAGGAATGGGCCACTCGCCACGGTTGGTGCGATGGAGAGTATTTCCGGAAGTGCTGGGACAGCCTCCACCGCGGTGTGCGTGTCAGCCGCAATTCGCTCACGATCATGTTCCGGCAGAACAAGATTTTCCCGGACATGCGGACCGTGTTCCCCGACGATGAAGTTTCGAAGGCGGCGCGGGCCAGGATTGCAGTTGCGGAGGACGAGCGGGCCAAGCTGTTGCAGGAAGTCATGCGCGGTTATGTATTCGGACGAGTCAACATGCGGACGGACGACAGCACCTTGCGCATGCGTAACGTGTTTGAGCCGGGAGTCGAGTTCCGCGGGTTCGATTGGTGGAACGGGCGGACAGAGGATCCACGGCTGTCCTTAGTCGCCGGCCTACGTCGCCACTTCGACCCAACCGAGAATGGGTTTTGGGACTTCGTGCGCGCGATGCGCGGAGTGGAAAGCGCCCTGCCCGAGGACGCGCCCCGGTGCTTTTATGTCGGCGAGACGAAAAACCCGCTGTATGAGCGCGGCGCCGTCGTCCCCGAGGCGCAGCCGGACGGTAGCCCGATGTTCCTGCTGAACATGCGGTTTCAGTCGCCTGTAATACGGTTTGCGAAAGACCCACCCAAGAATCCGGTGCAGTCTGAGGCTGACCTGAAAACCCTCCTGGATTTTATGGGGCGGGTGTTCGGCGAGCAAGCCAACTATGAGTTGGATACCTTGGCGTACATGGTCCAGTCCGGCCGCCGCCCTGGGCATATGCTGTTCCTCCAGGGCGACCATGGTGTCGGCAAGTCGATCTATGTGGCAATGCTGGTTTCCATGTTTGACGGCACCGGTCGGGACCAAGGCGGCCAAATCGATGGCACGAAGATGATGAACGAGGCCTCCCGGCGCTTCGCACTAGCGAACGTTGAGGGGTGCCGCATCATTAGTATCAAGGAACTGCCGGACGGTTCCAGCCTGCCGAACCAGAAGGCGGTTACGGCGGCTCTGAAACAGCTTGTAGACCCGGGACCCGATGGCGACTTTTTCCAGATTGAGGAAAAGCGGATCAACGCCCGGATGGTTCGAAACTTCGCCCGTGTGGTGAGTACGTCGAACTACAACCGTGCGCTTGAGGTCGAAACTCAGGACCGGCGCATTTTCTATGTGGCCTGCGGGATCACACAGGAAAACAAACCTAACGAACGGTACTATGCCGACCTAACCTCCGTCACCCTCAATCCGGAGCGGCTGGCGACGCTGTGGCGCTACCTGGAGCGCCGGGACGTGCGGGGTTACAATGCTGCCAAGGCCCCACCGGTTACTCGGGAAAAACGGGAAGTGCAGATTGCCGGCCTGGACGCGTGGGACCGGCATATGCAGGCGGCTGTGGAGGTTTTCCGGAACGCTGGCCGGTGGATTTTTGATATGAAGGAATTCGCAGCGATCATGTCTCAGATGAGCGTGAACGAGCGCGAAAACACGAAACGCGACGTAGACGACACCCAAACCTATGACTTCGGAAAAACACCTGCCCTGGCGAAGCGCCTCAGTAAATACGCCCAAAAGATAATCGAAGTCAGATCCAACGGAGCGCGCATCGCGACCGTCTACGGTTTGAGGACGGCCCGCCCACTCATTCAGAAACTCGCAGAGGCAAATGGCCCGGAGATTTTGGACGAGCTGGACCAGGACCGAGCCGATAACCGGCTGTCGTCGGACCATGTGTGGCCGACGTTCTCAGGGCCTCCTAAACCTGCCGATCGGCGACAGTAGGGATAGGAGCGTCGCGGGACCCGAAACCGGTCTACAGGCCGGGTCTCGCGACCAAGGACCCTTCTAGGAGGGAGCGTGGCCGAGCCAGCTCTGCACTTGGCGCCAAGTTTTGGCACTGGTGGCCATGGCACCGTGATCTTGGTACCGTCCGCTACCGACCCAACCCAGCCGCTCAGACCTCCGTCGGCACTTCTCCAAAGCTGCCATTCGTCGGGCGTGAGGCAACTACTGCTCGGAGTGGAGAGCACCCACTTCAAGCTTGCTGCAAGGCTGCCTACCCTTTTCCCGCGGACAGCACGTGGGCAACGATGGCGTTGGCGTGGCCATGACCCATCCCGTGCTCGGCCTTCAACATCGAAACGAGGTCCATGTGCTTTGCCGGTAGGCGATCGCGGACAAGCTGCTGCCATTCGTCGATGGGGCGGCCGTACTTCTTCTCGATGGACGGGAAGTACGAAGCTGGCCCCTTGATGGGTTCGGTGGACACGGGTGGCCGTCCTTCTCGCTGGTTGGTAGGCGCCAGCTCCGAGGCAAGTCGTGCGGGCGGCAAATCACCGGACAGCACCATGAGTGCCCCGCATCCGCAATGGTGGAAATCCGACGTAGCCGTTTGATTACTCGGGGGCAGCCTATCCGGGACGCCTCGATCCCCGTACGGCGCATGGGGGTTGCGTCGGGTCAGCTCTCACGTCGGTAGTGCATCGCAACTGCACCGTTCCGGAGCGGCTTCGCCGAGATCAGCTCAAGCCGCCGCGTCCTGGCGAGACCGCTCTGGTACAGGGTCGGGCCGTGGCCAGCGATCCGAGGATGGACGAGGATCTTGTACTCATCGATCAAGTCCAGCTGGTCTAACTCGGTCGCGAGCTTGCCGCTACCGAGGAGCACGCCTGCCGGCGTCGCGTCCTTGAGCCCCTGCACGCCCGTCCGCAGGTCATCAGTGATGCGGTGGCTGTTGGTCCAATGAAAATCTGTTCGTGTCGATGACACCACGTATTTCGGTTTGGCCTGCAGCTTGACCGCCCACTCGCGGACCGCCGGCGGTGCTTCTACGTCACCACGAGCGACCGCCGGCCAATAGCCCTCCATCATCTCGTAGGTGACGCGGCCCCACAGCATCGCCCCGCCTTCGTCCATGAGACGGGTGAAGTAGGCGTGCGTCTCCTCGTCAGCGACGCCTTCCTGGTGGTCGACGCAGCCGTCCAGGGTGGCGTTGATGCTGAAGGTCAACAGTCCCATGCGGCGATCCTACGCCATACGCTCAAAAAGGCGCAGGGCTGTTGCTCGCGGTCGAGGTTCGCCGCCTGCCAAGTGCCGGGAGCGGGTGCCGCGGCCGCTTTGTTGCCTTGTCGCTCAGAAGCGGACAAGCCGCATTCCACCCCAAGCGGCCGTTTGTCAGCCGTCCGGAAACTTTGGATTGGAGCGACCCAGAAGCTCAACTTCCGGCCGATCAACATCCGGGGGCTCGATGTGCTGTGCGTCACCGCAAATGCCATGAGGCGTTCTATCATGATACCCAGTTCAGCGATTGGACGTCAAAATGACTTCATATTTCAGCCTATCAGGCCACATCGGTCGTCTTGAATATCTTGTGAGGTCCATTAAGATTGCATCTTTATCCATTTTATTGAGCTCTTTGACGATTTCTTTAGCAGCAATTGCAATCTATCAATTTAAATCGGAATTGCAGCCGCGGGATGCTTTTGTGGTATTTTTTCCAATTGCGGCCGCGATATTTGCCCCAGCTCTCTGGAGTAGCATCTGCATTACAGTTCGCAGAGTACGGGATATCGGATGGAGCCCTTGGATAGTTTTAGGTTGGATCGCGTTTGATTAAACTAACATTTTCGTAGTTAGCGCCTTTCCAGGCACGTCTACTAAATATATATCATTGCCTGCTATCGGTATTATTATCGATTTTGCTGCATGCGCTATACTTTTGTTTTTTCCCGGGACACAAAGAGGGGCTGTGCAGCTCGCTTAAAGCCCGACAGATTATTTATGTCGAGATGACCTGCGGTTGCAGGTCGGCACAGCCAAGTCGAATGCGAGCGGATGCATGAGCTGAGTTGCGCGTTTGAACGCGTGCACGACAATCGGGATCGATCGCTGATTGAGCCCAATTCGCAGGAGCTGGCCGCCACAGCAGTGCGGGACCTGCTTGGCGCGTTGCAGGGGCTCGCCGCCAAGGCGCAGCACTTTACCTCGCGGTTTTGACCTCGCTGTCGTTGTCCGGCCGACATCCAATCCGGCCGCATCATCTCGCCTGGGGTTTGCAGGGCACGGGACGGCACCATGGAGAGAGTCGGACTGTCGTGATGGAGCGTCCGCTTCAAAAGCTCGGCTTTCTAGAAGCAGACGGTCTCAAAACCACCTTGAGCGGCCTTACAGCTTCCGACCCGACCCAGCCGTACAGGTGAGACCTCAAGGGTCTCGAAAACAGACCTACATTCCGCCGCCGCTCCGGCAGCGATATGCCCCTCGCGCCCCTGGTCCGAGCCGTGTGCTGTTCGATCAACCCCGATCAAGCGCCGCGCCAAGGTGGTCCATGATCGCCCGGACTTTCGCAGACGGTCTTAGACCCGCAGGGAAGACCGCGTAGATCTCGGCAGGATCGAGCCGATAAGGTTCAAGAACCTGAATAAGCTGGCCGGCGCGCAGCTTATCCCCGACCATGACGCGGGTCGCCAGCGCGATGCCCATGCCCGCGACCGCAGCGGCCAGAATCCCCGGCGCCGAGTTGACCCAGAGACGTGCGGGGGCATCGATGGAGGTAACAGTCCCGTCGCGTGTGAAGCGCCAGCTCTCGCAACCGAACAAGCCGTGCTACACGATGCAATCGTCCCGGGCGAGTTCAGCCGAATTAATGGGTGTGCCGCGGGATGAGAGACAGGCCGGCACCGCGACCACCAGGCGTTCGACCGCCCCTAGCTTGCGGGCTCGAAGTTCGAGTCCGCCAACGCGGCCGACGCCCAGGCGGATGGCGATGTCGACCCCGTCCGTGACCAGGTTCTGGCGCGCGTCGTTCATGGTGATCTCGATCAGGAGGCCCGGATGCCGCGCCAGGAACGTCGCGAGCGCGGGTACGACGGCCCTCGAGCCGTAGAGCACCTGCATCGCAAGACGGATCACGCCCTGGAGTGAGTCCATGCCCCGGGCCGCTTGCTCGGCATCCTCGACCTCCGCGAGGAGGGATCGCGCGCGGTCCGTACATAAGCGAAAGGTCGTGCGCAGGCTCAGCGGCGACGTCCGCTGCGTCGTTCAGCCGTCCGGAAGCGGACCAACGGATGTCCACCCTGAGCAGCCTTTCGGCTCGCGACCCAGCCCATCCTTTGGGAGCGCGCTTGGCGAACCCCATAAGCAGCTGATCCGCCCAAGACCGGTAGCGGTGCGAAACTCTATGTTTATGCACCGCATAACCCATCAACCCGGAGGGACGATACTCATCGTCTCTAGACTCATAGTCTGCCCTCGCTCACCCATTGCAGATGAATGCCACGGACCGGCCAAGATTTGGTGAGCGTATCCGACAGCTACGCCTCGCGAAAAACTGGTCGCAAGAGGATCTAGCGGTGAGATCAGGCCTACATCCCACCTATATCGGTGGTATTGAGCGAGGTGAACGCAACCTCGGGCTTGATAATATCTTAAAATTGGCCCGCGCTCTCGATGAGCATCCGTCCGCTCTATTTACAGGCTTTCAAAAATGAGTGATGCGTCAGGAGTTGATTTTAAGGGTAAGGGGCAGGCGCTACGACTCCGAATTGAGAAAGAGCTGGGCGGAGGGCCGCTAAGCATTTTCGGCGCGGCCGCGCAAAAACATGATCTAGCGATACGCGAAGTAACAGCCGGTGTGCTTACAAAACTAGCCGAGGAATTTCCCAATCTAGAATTTCGATTGAAAAGCTCGCTCTCCAAAAAGGATATAAACGAAAAGCTTCAAAGCCTTGATTCTAGGCTCGGGCAGGCTTTGTTTGTGAAAAGCGCCAGTATACGGCCGGATGGCGGTTTCACAGAGGTCATGGACCGGCACGGTAACTGGAGAACAATACTCGTTGGCGAGTCGAAGCACCAAGGCAATGACGTTGAGAATATTCTTGCAGGAATTTTGCAGGGAAAGAAAAAAGATCAAGATTTCATGGCAGCTGGAAATGCTATCGAGCGCATGCATAAAAACGTATTAGAAATACGAAACTATATGCTGAATGAAAAGCATTTTCCTTATGCGGTTTTTTTACAAGGATCAAATTTTGCGATTGAGTCCTTCGACCTTGTTCGCCCCGATGGGCGTGTGGTCAAGGTTGAGCATGACTCTGGGATGTTGAACCGTATAGACCGCGTGACAGCTAGCAGCTTCTCAAGACCAATTAACAAGAACTATTGCGAAAATATTTCGATTAAAATCAAAGATGCTAATTACATGCTCCAAACAGTCTCACTTTATTGCAAGCACAGCCCGTGGATGGTTGGCGAGATGGGTGAGGTAATGCTTGAGATCGCAAGGACCTCGCTGAAAGTCATCGCCGCTGATTTGGACAGCCCTGTTTAGCGGTGCACACAACCTGCCTGGCTGTTGCTTATGCTCATATGCCTCAGCTAGATTGAATTCGGAATTCACCAAACGGCAGCCGCCCCAGGGAATTTGGATGGCCAATCGTTCGCATACTAACCAGGGGCATCGGGGCATGAACGCCCTGGCCAAGTCTGGCAAAGCTCACAGTTCAGCGAAGGATATTGAGCGGGCGAAGACGGACCGCACTTATCATGCCGTTTTTGCGGCCGACTGTCTCGATGTGTTGCGAAAGTTACCGGACAATTCGGTGCAGCTTATCGTCTGCGATCCGCCGTACAACATCCTGATGGCTCATTGGGATGACCACCTGGACTATATAGGTTGGGCAACGCAATGGCTTGTTGAGGCGCGGCGGGTACTGGCCGATACCGGTAATTTTGTGATTTTTGGCGGTCTTCAATATCAAGGCGAAGCGGGAAGTGGCGACTTGCTTTCCATCATCGCCGAAGTTCGTCGTCAAAAACTGTTCAACTTAGTGAATTTGATTATTTGGAATTATCCGAATGGCATGGGTGCACAACGGTTCTTCGCGAACCGGCATGAAGAAATCGTCTGGTTCACCAAAACTCCGAAATACTTCTTCGATCTAGATGCTGTTCGCGAGCCTTTCGACGAGCATACAAAGCGGCTCTACATGAAGGATAAGCGCCTTCGAGCTGAAAGCGTCGAGAAAGGGCGCAACCCTACCAACGTCTGGCGTTTCGGTCGCCTCAACGGCAATGGATTGGAGCGGGTCGGACACCCGACGCAGAAACCTATCGCGCTAATCGACCGGATCATCAAAAGCATGTCCTACGAAGGTTCAGTCGTGCTTGATTTCTTTGCCGGTAGCGCCGTGACAAGCAGGGTCGCCATAGAACTCGGTCGGCATAGTATCTCCACTGACAAGGAGCCAATCGTTTCCGAGTATTTTGCCAAGCATATGGATAATTGGAAATCGGGTGACATACTCAAACCGACCTTGCCGCATGTAATGCTTGGATCGGGTAAGTTTATGCAACATCCGGTCTTTGGGAATAAAATATCGACACTCGCGGCTGCGGAGTAAAGTGTCATGCCGCCTGCTGACACGAGCCTTGTTCATTCAGTGGCGTTCCGGGTAACGGAAGAAGAGTGGATGATCTTGCAGCGATATGCGCAGAAGGAGGCTATGAGTGCGCCGCAGCTCGCCAAAGCAGCATTATTTGAGAGAGTAGGATTAAAAGATCGCGTTGATACTCGGCGCCGATATGGTCAGGTGAATAAAAATGCTTCCAAAGCGAAATAGTACTTAGAGTGTGGTTGCTTACTGAAATTTTTCTCGAAGTAGCTTTGTGGCATCCGGCCGTTGATTTTTAGGCACTCTCGAGCGGCTTCGTCCATGCCGTCGATGTTGTCTTCCCGCCAGTCGCCCGGCCACATGGCTAGTCCTTCATCATCGAGGACGACCTGCACTGCTACGATGCGGGTTTCGTCCTCGTCATCCGCGAACCGGCTGCCCCCGACATTGTGCCGCCCGAACATGAACATCGAAATTCCCGCGAGTATCGGCATGACCAGGCGGCTCCCGGGCACAGGCATCGAGCTATAGCGGTACGAACTCGCGCTGATAGCTGGCAAATGTTCCTATTATGTCGACGTGCCCAGACGATCCAGCCGCATCATATCCCCCGACACCCGAACCCGCATGATCGACACCATGCGCGAATGCCGCACGGTCGCCACGACACTCTGCCGCCAGGCCAAGATCGGTGGCCCGGAATACGAAGCCGCCACGGCCCTCATGCGGCGCATAGACGACATGGCGGGCGCGTTGACCGGCAACTAGGAAATGTTCTGGCCGCAGTCGTCCAGCATCCCGCGCGCGCCGTTCGGACCTACCGGTGGTCAGGCCCAGGCTTCGGAGCTGGGTTCATCATCGTAAAGACCGGCCTTAGCGGACGGTCGGCACCCTTCGGCGAACAGCGCAGCGGCGGTGTCTGCTTTTCCATGTTATCGCCTGGAGGCGGACAGACAGAATTCCACCCCAAGCGGAATAGCCGTAAATCGCCCATGCGAGCCCTCCTGGCTGTCGTGATCGATATCCCGAGACTGGTCATCGGCACGGCCGGATCGGCTTGGCGCTGCATCAGCCATGCCGACGGCGCGAGCTCTACGCCACGGCCGCGAAATCGAGGTTCATCGGGGCGACCCTTCGTGGTGTGAGATCATCGGTCACGTCCACGGATGCATCCACTTCCGCGAAGCGGAACCGCCGAGCCCAGACGCATCCGCCGCCACGAAGATAAAACCCGAAGTGGATCGACCGTGCGTCGGATGGGACATCGAGAACGATGGACCTACCCTGCCAATCGACGGTGCCGGTGAGCGGGCCTTCGCTCGCGCGTCCCTCCATGTTGTCGAAGGCGAGGGCGCGGGTCTTGTCGCCGTCGACCCGAAGCCAAATCGTGGCTGCCCCCGTCACCGCTTCTGCCTTGAGCTCGGCTTGGAGCTGGAGGCGTTTGCCAAGGTAGGCATCCGCCCGAAAGTTCTGCATCAGCGTCCCGAAGCCGGATCCACGGTGGCCCGGTATCGGCTCCGCATAAGCGACGCTGTAGCGGATGAGCGCGCAGCTCTCCTTGGGATCGAACCCCATCTCGTAGTCGTCGCTGCGCGAGCCACCGATGTTCCACCCCTCCGGTAACCGCAGAGGTGGCCGGTCGAGCTGGGCCGCGAGCGTGTTCCAGTCACGCCAACCGAACTGGCGTGCCACGCATTCCAAGCTGTCGCTGTGGGTTATTTCGATACGTCGTTCGGCAAGCGCCTGGCGGAGGTTCTTCGCCATCGCCTTCGGGTCGCGGGGGGTATGCATGCGTCCGATCCTTGAACCGGGCGATCGCGGATATCGGGGCTCGCATTGCCGACGGGACCGCCCAGAAGGTCAGACCTGTTCGAGCGCATGAGTGCATTCACCAGACCTTGCGGCGCGAGCGGCAGGCTGCACTAACCGCAGCCAGAAAAGCGTCGGCTGGAGCGGCTGTCAAGCGGAGCGTGGCCGGTGTGGTCGAGTTGCAAGCAGCCGGGGCAGCGACGCCCCCTACCATTGGGTTGTCCCCGAAACCAGGCAGTCGGAAAACCTCCCAAAGCGGAATCACAAGCGAACACCGAGCGCCAGCTTTGGGTCACCCCTGATATTGGCACCTAGGTATCTGCCTTTTGTAGCCTGGCGCCGGTTCGTACGGAATCCGGACGCGATGACTGGCAGGCCTGCAGCCTTCCGCGCGGCATAGGGCGGTGACCGAGGGACCGATGGGTAAGCGCGATCCCGGTAGAGCCTGCACGGCGGCCAACCCTTCGGGACGATCGAGCTAATTTAGTATCCATGGCGTGAGGTGCTGATTAACTTCGGTTCGGCCGCTTCGGGCTAATTAGGCCGGTGAAGCGGGGCGGTGCGCAGCACAAGCGATGATTACGCGGCTCCAGCCAGATCGTGCGCAGTGACACTATCGGGCCCGCAGTGACGCTACAGGGACGCTGTAGGGACGCATCCAGTGACGCATTCAGTGACCCTATTTCGCGACCAAGATATTGATTTTATTAAAAGTGCCTTTTCTGAGAAAAACTCTCACGTATGCGCGATCCCCGGCAGACAGTGCCACCGCGCTCCTGCCGGGCCCCCGCCGCCGCCAACTTGGAAAACGGCGTAAAGCGTCCCTGTAGAGGGGGAAAGCGTCACTGAATGCGTCACTGGAAGCGGCACTGAGGATCCGATAGCGGCACTGCCGGAAATAGCGGTGCCGATAATTCGGCCGCGAGTGCGCCATAGCTCGCCGGGACCTCGAACCGAATTATTCCGGCTGCGCCCCATTGGGGTTTAGTATGTCAATTCGCAGAGGCCTCTGACTCTTAGATCGAGGCCAACCGCAGACCGGTGCCTAATTAGCGGGCTCAGGTTCCAACCTGGTTCGCCGCAGCCCGGCGCACTCGGACAGCGCTGCGAAATTCCAGCGTGCGGGCTGTGGCCCCATTCAGCGCGGAAACCTCCTCGGGTGGGATTGTGTAACAACTCAATATGGACGTATTAAAATGTTACACAGGCTCGAGAGGCCGCCATGTCCGACACTAATCGCCTTCTGGTAGCCTACCTCCGGGTCTCGACCGACCGGCAGGGCAAGAGCAGGCTTGGCCTGGAGGCGCAGCGCGCCGCAGTGGCGGCCTTCGCCGCGGCTGGCGGCTTCGCGATTGTGGGCGTGCATATCGAGGTCGAGACGGGCCAGGGAAGCGATGCCCTGGAGCGCCGGCCCGAGCTAGCAGCGGCACTGGCCGCGGCGCGCCGGCTGAAATGCGCTGTCGTGGTCGCCAAGCTCGACCGCCTATCCCGCGACGTGGCCTTTATCGCCGGGCTGATGGCGCAGCGGGTGCCGTTCCTGGTGGCCGAGTTGGGCGAGGGCGTGGACCCCTTCGTCCTGCACCTGTACGCCGCGCTCGCCGAGAAGGAGCGGGCCATGATCTCGGCCCGCACCAAGGCCGCCCTGGCCGCTAAGAAGGCGCAGGGCGTGCAGCTCGGCAACCGCACCAACCTTGCTGCTGCTGCTGCCAAGGGCCGAGTGGCGCGAGAGGATAAGGCCGATGCCTTCGCGACCAACGTCCTGCCCATCATCGCCAGCATACAGGCAGCCGGGATCTCATCTTTGCGGGCCATTGCCGCCGAGTTGAACGCCCGGCGGGTTGAGACGCCGCGCAAGGGGGAATGGTCGGCCATGCAGGTCAAGCGAGTGCTGGACCGGGCGGCTTAAAACCCGGCCTGGCGCTCTGCCGAATTCCAGGCGAAGATCCCGATTTAACCCCCCGCCCCGGCCGAGAGGCTCAAGCCGTCTGCTTAAGCGGTGGTCACGTGACACGTACTCGCCGATTCAGCCGAAAAACCCCTTTCGCCCCCCGGGGTGGGGTCTTTTCCTGAAACTCATGCCGCCGAAAAATCACGGCGAGGTTTTTGACTGAAAACCGGTGACGCTGGCATATTTTCGGACGTTCGGAAGGTCCGCTTACCGGCGGTGTGCGCGGCTCCGAATGGCCGAACCTGGTCGAAAGCAGCCCTTCCGCTTCGGAGAAGGTCTGCTCGAAAAGCGGACGGGCTGCTTGCGATCGAGGCCCTGTCAAAACGCATTGATCGTGGCCGCCCGTGCCGCTTAGATGTTTGATCCCGGGGTTTGATGGTGCAGTCTCTCCCTGCGCGTGAAAGGAAGCGCTATGAGCTGAGTTCGCCACGGCAGTGCCACGACGACAGCGGCAGTCCGTCGAGCGATACAGCATAGTCAAGCGAGCCTGAGGACGCTGGCGGCGGCTGGCATGAACGCCGTCGCATTTTGAATTGCGAGCGGATGACTACAAAGCTGGGCCAAGCGAAGCGCTGAGGTCCGATCTGTGCAAGTTTGAGGAAGGTGACGGGCTGAGGACTTACCATGGATAATCGATCGTGATGCGGGTTGGCCCGCTCACCCAATTCCAAAACGCTTCGGCGTTACCTGGCGCCAAGTGAATGCAACCAGCCGATTCGCCCCCGTTTGTGGCTATTGTGTCGTCTCCTTCGTGAATATATATGCCGCGGTCCCCCATAATAAGTATTGCGAATTCCATCCAAACATTAAATTCGTTGCTATATTTCTTTCTGAACTTGTCCCGATCGATAGCTCCTGTCACAGTGAGATCTTTCGCATATTTCAAGTTCGATCTTCCGAGACAAGGGATTGTCTTTCCATCGTAGCTGAACGTTCCTTCGCCGTTCGGACCGAATGAAATCGATACACGCTTTGCCGCAAGCAACTCAATTTCTCGACCAGCCGGGGGCGCCGAGTTCGTTCCTTCAATCGTCAGCGACAGTTCAGCTGTCCCCGCCTTCGCAGTGACCGCGATCTTGGTGATACCGCCCGGAAAAATCCTGCTTCTGAGCGAGTTTTTTTCGAGCAGCGCGGTGAGCTCTTCGAGAGCACGGGAGACTCCCTGTTGTGCGATCGCCGGATCACTTTGGTTGCTGTCGGTCATAATCGTCCTACTCCCGTCCGTTCGGAATGCCTCGTCCGCCTCAACAGCCTTGCTTGGCGTCCCGTCCTGGACGCCGCTCGCCCTCTAACGCTATGGCTTCAACCCTTCGGCAGGTCTGTTAGATCGAGCCTGCGATAGAACACGAGCCTCTCAAACGTCGGCCTGTCGGCCGTGATGGTGCCGGCCGTGCCGGTACGATCGCGATGGGAGGCGGCTGTCGGAAACACTTCGAGCTCCTTCACTGCGAGGTAGAAACCACCGGCGTTCTTCATAACATTGCTCCCGAGTGGGATGCTGCCAGCGAACAGTGAAGGTTCAGCGCGCTGCAGGTCCCAGCTATCGAGTGAAGCGATGCCGTGACGGTCGCCGAACGCAAGAGGCCCCTCGATATCGACAGGGAGGCCGGATGTTCGTTGGCGTAGTTCGACAACCATGCGACGTGAGGGGAGGGATTGTTTCTTGCGCGTACTTCTTCGAAGCCCGTCGAAGTTGCCCCGCACTTCGATCCTCGTCCCCTCGCCAACCCTGTAAATGGTGAGGCGCCGGTGACTAGGGAGCACGATGGGATCAGCCAGCTCCACGTTCGACATCGTCAGCCCTTGCACAGCGTTCGGCTGGTAGCGCACCAGCGCGAGCCGCACGAACGGCATGCCCTGATCGGGCGGACGAATTGCGATGTCGGCGTACCACATGTCGCGACGGGGCATATACCGCATGTCGTGCAATGCGATGCCGACCGGCGGCCAGTCGCTGCCGGCCGACTCTGCGAGGTCATCGTAGCGCACGATGTCAACAGCATCGACAAAGTCATCAGCCGTCAGCGGCGCGGTGGCGACGTCGTCCCACACGGGGTCAAAACCCCAGCGCGAAACGTGCTGCCTAAGTGAAGGCGGGACGATGCCTTCGCGATGCGAGCCTTCCTTGACTAGCGTCGTGTTGACCTGGGCTGCGAAGATGACGACGCCGAGCTTCTCGTCGCCGGTTGCGTTCCAGGGCCTGTGGACATAGCAGCGGATCATGCCGTCGCGCTGCTCGATCAGATGGCCGGGCGAGCCGTCCAGGCGTTTGACCGGCTTGAAGGAGGGCAGCAGATACGCGAGCTCCGGCTTCGGAGGGCGCGCTGTGCTGGGTAGTTCGTAGCGCCGCGGCTCTGTTGTCATCGGCTCTTCGGATGCGAGGTCGACCTCGTCGCGGAAGCGGGTGCGTCCCTGGGCGACGAGGTAGAGAGGGCGGGCCCTGGTATCGCCGAACGCCTGGCTGAACTTGAATGGCCAGCGGACCCATGTCGCCAAGTCGACACGGGTCCGGTCTGCGACCGACTGGTCGGCGATGACCGCCTCATCGGTGTAGACGCCGACAATGACGTTGTCGGAGTAGCCTCGACCCGGTTGGTCGACGACGAACCCCGTTACCCGCCCGTCGGTCACGACCGCGCGGCAGTCTGCGCCGACTCCAGCACCCTTCATGTCGTGGATGCGTACGCGCGGCGGTCGGGCGTAGTAGCCGTTGTCCCGAGCGTCGTCGGCGAGCGTCACATTCACGATCTTGCCCTTGGAGACGGTTGCCGCCGCGGTCGCTAGGGTGTGGAGCGGGGGCCGGCGGGCGACGACGACGTCGATTTCGCCATCGGGGTAACCCGCGCCGGCGGCCTCGATGGTCACGGCGCTCAGCACTCCATTCGCGACGACGGGCAGTAGCACCGCCCCCTTGCCCGTCTTCGTGTCGAGCGGCCGCACGGCCGCCTCGCTTCCGTACCCGAAGCCACCGGCGTCGACGATCACCTTGGCAATCGCCCCCTTCACCACCGTCGCGCGCGCCTTCGCCGCGCCAAACAGCGCCGGGACGGTCTCGTCCCACGGGTCGGTCCAGAACAGTGAGAACCCGACGGAACCGGTGCTCGGCACATCGACGGCGACGTGTCCGGTGAAGGTCTGAGCGGTGTCGCCCGCCTTCCGCGCGGGATCGCCGGCGAGGTCAATCCACTCCGGCTGCCGCAGCGGGCCCGTGACGGCATGGATGAGGCTCAACGTGAGCCCGGCACCGGGTGCGACCGCACTCGTGCCGGCATTCGGTTCGACGGCGACGATTTGGGCTTCCGCCACGCGGCCAGGCGGCACGCGAAAGATCGCATTCTGTCCAGCCGCGTTGACGCCTACTGGGCCGGCCGCGAGCTCCAAGTGCGGCGTCACGTCGCCCGACGGCCAATCGCCGTGAGGGAAGAACGACAGCCGCGCGAAAGCCGACCACGGTCCGAGCGGCGCGACGGGACCGGCCGCTCCTCCCGGCCGCACTAGCGCGGATGGCAGCGTCTCGGCGAGGCGCAACACCGCGGCTGTCGCGAAGGGATCCGGGAAGTAGTTCAGCCCCGTCTTCGGCCGCCGGCCGAAGACCCCGTCGTCGTAGAATTGCTCGTGCTTGTAGATCGTCGCCTCGACCCATTCTCCGTGGGCCTTGAGCGCAGACGCGCTCTTGACCTTGGCAGGGTCCGGATCGAGGCCGCCCTTGCTCAAGGCGGTCTCGACATCGGTAGGCGGCGGCAGAAGATGGCCCGACGCGTAGAACAGAGGCGGCAGCTCCTGCATGCCTTCCTTCGCCTTCGCCTCTCTCGCGGGCAACGCCTCGCCCGCGCTGTTCGTCACCAGCACGAGGCTGAGGCCGTGGACGGACCCGCCCGGCGGCTGATCCGCCGCGTTCTTCTCGCCGAGACCCTGGACGCAGCCGACGAAGCTGAATTCGGGCCTGCGGAAGTCCTTCCCCGGCTGGGCGAGAAGGGGTGCCAGCGGCAAGTCCGGGCGCCGGAATCCGTCGAGCTTCTTCGCGCAGGCGAACGGGTCCGTCTTCAGCAGGCGGTCGAGCTCAGCTCGTGCCCGGGCGTCCAGCGTGTCGTAGCCGATGTTGCCTGCAAGGTCGGTGCGCCATCCCCTGATCCAGTAGGTTCGCTGGACGCGCAGCGGCAGCATGTGTCCGGTCGGCCTAACTTTAAATCGAATGGGCCAGCCGCCGGACGGGTCTTTGCCCACCACGTCGGACGCCCCAGGCTGCGGTACGGTGAGCCACCAGCCAGACCAGCGCGCGAAGGCGTCGCTCGCCACCGCGTGCACCGCCTTAGGCGTCGGCGAGGGACCGCCCTTGATCGACTGTGGCGCGGCGTGGGCGATGATGGTCCGTGCGAAGGCGACCGGCAGGGAGCGCAGCACCGTGGCGTCGAGCCCGCTCCCGCTGGGCGGCCGATCGGGCGAACGCAGCGCGGGGGCGTCCATCACCGGATGCGGCGCCCAGACCGTCCTGGACACGCCGCCGGGCGTCGTCACCGTCCCGGGAAGATGGTCGATCGACCCGAAGGCCAGCACGGCCTTCGTCAGGGCGGGCGACGATATCGGCGCGGGCGACCAGCGCCCGAACAAGCCCGCCGCCAGAGCGATGATCTCGTTCCCGGCGGCATCGGCGGGCAGGGCGCCGGCGTCCGGGTCGGCGGCGGCCGGAACGATCTCGAACCAGCCCTTAGGATCGGGGCGCACGCTCGCGAACACGCAGTCGCCGGGCTGCAGGTCGATCGCCCGACGCGACACCAGATCGGGCGTGATGTCGCCGAACCGCCGGGTGGGCGCGCAGCGGAGCCGGGCCTGCCACGGCGGCGCACCGCTCAGTCCCGTCAGGTGCAGCACGCAATCGCTAGCATCGACCTCGATGGAGGCGACCTCGCCGAGGATCTTCTGCAGCGCCAAAGACTCGACGAACGCAGCGGCGCCGCCCCAGGTCACAGCGCCGCGCGGACCCGCGAGCTTGAAGTAGCCGGTCAGCTCGCCGCCGGCGTCGCCATCGAGCGGCTTGAGCGGCAGCGAGCGCATGTCGAGCAAGGTAAGCGCGCGGGCCACCCCGGGCGTGGTGCGCGGGGCGTGGGCGGCGATCCAGCCCGGCCACCCGACGCCCCGCCGTTCCCCGATCTGGTCGACGCACACGATGTCGATCCACAGCGGCTGCTGCCCGCTCCCGGTCGGCAGACGCAGGTCGAGGGGGTGGAACAGTCGCGCAGTGTCGGCGGGTGCCAGGGTGGAATCGATCCGGACGGGAATTTCGCCCTGGTCGTCGGTGGCGACCGTCACGATCCAGTCGAGGCGCGGCGAGGCCTTAGCGGCCCGCGCCTCGTCGCTCAGCCGCTCGTCGGCGATCGAGCCGGATGCGAGCACGTTCCACGTCTCGACGAGGAGAACGGTATCGGGCGCGGCGTTGCGCGTGCCGTCCGGCCACAGAAAGACGTCCTCGACGCGCCCTCTCGCCGACACGATGAGATCGTCCGCTGGCGCCGCCGCGGTCAGGCCGACCGGGAGGACCACCCTCATCGGCAGTCGCGGCGGGTTCTTGGCTGCGATGCCCGGCCAGGACACCGTCACGTAGGCCGCCTCGCCAACGGCATCCGGCGCCGACGTGAGGGTGAAGCGGATCGCCTGGGCGACGGGCGCCGTGATCTTACCCGCGACGTCGAAGCCGATCCGTCCCGTGACCGGACCCCGCACCGGCTCGAGCCTCTGCTCGATGCGCAGAACCCTCGGCACCCAGGCGAGGAACGGGTCGCTCCTGGCCGTGGCGGCCTCGCCGGCCCCGTTGCCGAGGACGCGCGCCTGGGTGACGATGAACGGATCGCCGGGGCGCACGAGCACGCCATCTCCCGACACGGCCACCGGCGTCCAGCCGGGACGGCTGCTGTCGAGAGCCGAGGGATGCCCGGCGCGGTCCACGATCGTTGCGGGCGGGCAGACCAGCGCGGGCGAGCCCGGCGCATCGTTAAAGCCCGTGAGGCGCAGGTCGACGGAGCCGGCGGCGCCCACGGTCGGGGCGGCGGAGATCGCGACGCCGCGGAAACGGAACCGGAGCGGATACTCGGCCACCGGGGCTTCGAGCGTCGTGAACCGGTCGGACTTCCTGGGCGGCGCGAAGGGCAGCGGCAGAAGGGTCAGCTTTCCCGTCTGCATCATCGCGTGATCGAGCGTCAGGATAGCCTGGGGCAGGCTGTCGCTGACAACCGCGGCGATGCGCGCGGCCGCGCCCAGCCGGGCCAGGGGTCGTGCCGCCGCGATGTCGGAGGGGTTCAGCGCGTAGGCGCGCCGCTCGCCTTCCAGCTCGAACACCTTGAAGCTCTCGCCGAGCCACCCGGTCGTGGGACTGGGCGCCTTCGGCGCGAAATCCCTGCCGTCGACGTCGAGGAACGCGGTGACGGAGCCGTCGAAGGCGAACGGGAAGTGCTCGTCGCGCAGGTCGTTCCTGGCCCGCAACACCTGCAGTCCGGTCTGGGGCAGATCCGGATCGCTCAGGGCGTCGGTCGCAAACAAGGGCGAGATGAACAGGCTCTCGACCAGCGTCGGCTGCGCGACGTCGACCTGAGGCCCTATGGTCAGATGAACGCGGTCGTGGCCGTCCACCCCGGGCCGCCCGGCGCCCTTTGCGGGATTGGCTCGGAGGTCGCGGATCGTCACGACATCGCGGAAGACGCCCCGCAGCTGCGTCGGCTGCGCCGCCGGCTCGTTCTGCGCCGCGAGCGCGGCCAGATCGGCATTCGTCCGCGGCATCGAACGCGGCGCAGTGACCAGATAGCCGGCCGGACTGACCCGTTCCAAGGGCGGCGCGGGCGTGTTATAGGCCCAGTCCTCGACGATCTCCAGCGTCAGCTTGTCGAGATTGGTCGGGTCCGGTGCCGCCGGCGTCACGCTCCAGACGCTGCCCACGAGGGGCGGTGCCGACATCGTGACCGACGTCGACACGAAGCCCTCCTCGACGCATTCGAACAGCGACTTCGCTCCGGCGGTGACGGAGAGGTGGCGGCGGCAGAGCGAGTGCCACTCGCCGGCGATCCCGTTGGCGTCGCCGAGAGCGACCTCGAACGTCACGCCGCTCATCAGGTCTTCGGCGTGCAGCAGCATCTCGGTGGCGGGCGTCGGCCGCTGCCCCCCGACGGTGCCGTTGAGCATGACCTGCGCTTGGCGCAGGCGGGTCCGGATCGCGCCGGCGGCTGAGACCCGCCGCTCCGCCTGGATGATGATCGCGTTCGTCAGCGCCTCGTCAATCGCGGCACTCCGCTGCGCGTCTGACGTGGATCGGGCGTCCTGTCGCGCCCGCATCATGGTCCGGGCGTGGTCGCTCTGTTGCAGGGAGAAGCGGGAGGGTGGCAGCAGGTGGAACCGCCGCCAGCTCCGATCGGCGTCGTCGATCTCGCCGGGGTCCCGCTCGGCTGCCCTGAAATACGGCAGACCGTGCGGATCCGCCTGCAGCTCGAAGCGGGTCGCGACGGTGTAGGTCGTGACGTCGGCGACGGGGCCGCCGAAATCGATCGCGATCTTGCCCGTCGTGAACTTCGCTCCGCCGGGATCGAAGGGTGCCGCGCAGTCGACCACCAGCCCGAGCACGTGCATCGCTCCGGGATGCTGCTTGAGCCTGGCGAGGATCTCGCCCGTACCGGGATTTGTCACCTGCGCGGCGCCGACAGCTCCCACCGGCCGGTTTCGGCCGAGATTGATCGTGCGCTGGAGACGCTCGCCCTCGCTTCCCGCCTCCTGTGCGAAGTAGAGCGCGGTCACTAGCGCCGCGCTGCTCCCTTCCAGATCGATCGACGCTGCCGTCATCTGGGTCAAGGCGGTCGGCGACATTCCCTTGGCCGCGGCCTCGGAGGCGAACTTACGGGACAGGGCGTCACTGTTGCGGAATGCGACCGCCTTCGCCATGGCCAGCTCGTGCCGGCTCGCGGATCGAAGGGCGGCGGTGTAGACATTGGCCGAGGCGACGAAGCGGCGTGCCGCGTCGAGCTCCAGCGATTCGATCCGCTGGGTCGGACGCAGGTCCGCCCCTCCACGCGGATTGACAGAGACGGCGCGCCCGCGATCGTCGCTCCTGACGCTCGCGCCCGTGGTGTTTTGGGGAGCCTGAGTTCCCGTGAAAATCGTCGTGAGCGGACTGACGGGCGCCGATGCGGCCTGGCCCCTGATGCTCCCGGTCAGCCCGAAGATCGCGGTCCAGGCATCCGTGGCCTGCGCGTCGTCGAAGGGGCCCAGGCGGGAGACGGCCAACGTCTGCGTGGCGGCGCGATCGGGCGTGATGGCGAGCCGGACGAGCCCGGGGCCCCCCACCGGCAGCAGACGCTTCGACTCGCTGGGCCACTTCGGGAAGGTCGAACCGAGGACGGGCGCCGCGCCATCTTTTCCAGGCTTGATCTCGAAGGTGAAGACCAGGGCGAAGCGAAGCCGCTGGCCGTCCCAGCCTCGTGGGATGGCGATCGCCTTGAGCGAGACGTCGGACATTCAGGGCCTCGCGAAGTCAAGATGCGACCAGTACTGCTCGCCCCAAGCCTTGCGCTCGAAGCGCCCGGTCTCCGGCATCGGATCCGCCTTCGGCTGCTTCATGGAGGGGCGCATGAAGTAGAGTGGCACTCGCCGCTGCGTCATCGGAGAGTTGTATCGACGGGCGGCCGCCCGGACGAAGGCTTGCGACGTCATCGCATCCCCCCGCGTGGAGAGCAGGTCGATGACTTGCTGGATATGCGCGGTCTGGGGCTCCTTGCGCGATCCGGCGATGGTCTTCTCCATGCCGATATGGACGTCCTGGCTGTAGAGAAGCAGGTCGATGGAGACCGTGATCTCGCAGTAGCCGTAGAGGAGAGACTCGTTCTCGCCGTTGCGGTAGGCCAGGGCAAGGAAGAACTCGACGCTGGCATGGATGAGGCCGAGTACGTCCAGGTTGCCGCCCGCTCTGAGATAGCCTGCCAGCTCGGTCGTGCTGTTGTTGATCTTGAGATAGCCACCAGCCATCACGTAGAGACCGCCGCTCGCGACCCCGACGTCGAACGACAGCGCTCCGCCGAACTCCAGCGCTCCCTGCAGCTCGCGATTGCCGTTGCTCTCGAAGGCCGCGCCGAAATAGCCCCGGCCGGCGAAGCCCATGACGCTGAGCTCGAACGGCTTCTCGAAGCTCGAGAACGCAAATTCGTATCGGAGAGGGCGGTCGCCGAGCGGCAGCGCGACGCCGGACTTCAGCGCCAGGTTACGGCAGCTGAAGGCCCCGAAGGAGATCTGCGGAAGTGCGGTGTTACTGCGGGCGCTGACGAAGTCCGCGTCGACCGAGACCGTGAGGCTGCCGAACGACAGCTCCTTCTGCAGCGTGCCGAGAAAGGCGAGTGGGCCGAGAAATTGAACTGGCGTCTTGGCCAGGACCGGTGTGACGGTCGGGTTCGAGGGTGCCTCGCCAGCCTTGAAGTGCGCCTTCACACTCAGTTCGCTGATCTCTACCTCGACGAGGTCAAGCAGGTTAAGGGCGAGCACCTTCAGCTTCTGCGCGCCCGGCGTCATGTCCCCGACGTCATTGGGGACATTGCCGACCTTCGTGCTTCCTGGGGCTGACTTCATGTGACCGAGAAAGGCGTAGAGCTCCACGACAGCCGAGGGCTTTTCGCCGTTTGCAAGCTCCTTTGGCTTAGGAATGCTAATCGTCGCGACTGACCTGATGTATAGGCCGGCCGGCTGCAGCCTAGGCGAGAAGGTTAGAATGCCGAGGTTTTGCTCCTTTACGGGTGCCGCCCACGTCCAGGTGCGCACGATCTTGTCGGGCAACTCGACAACATTCATGTTCGGGAGCTGACCGCGCGAGACTTCGGCGACGATTTTGCGCAGCGGGATGACGCCAAACAGCTTAGCGTCGGGAATGGCCTCGGACAGGTCTTGCTTGAAATGATTAAAGTCAGTCCGCGCGACGTCCTTAACCTTCTCAACCGTGTCTGCGACGACAGCACCAACTTCGCGGGAAATTCCGCTGATCACAGCACTTGGCTTGGCAAGGCCGTTCCTGATTTGGCCTCCGATGTCCTCCGCCTTCCCGACTGCCTCCGTCAAACTCGCGAACACGCCGTTCTGCGCGTTAGGGAACCGCGTGCCGACGGCACGCTGGAGGGATTCGAAACCGCTTGTGACATAGTCACCGACCAGCCTGATCTCGCGCGCGGGCACCTCGGGAAGCAGCCCCTTAATCGCGGGAAGCACCACGGTCGCGCCGTCTATACCGGTGTGGAAGACACTCGACCCGAGGCTAGCTGCCTGATCGGCGAACCGTTCGAACTCGTCTAGATAGGCCCGTGCCTTCGTCCTGAAGGCGTCGAGAGCGTCAATGCCGGTATCGATTTTCTTCAGGCCGACACCAGCGTCCCGCAAGGCCTCGAGGCCGTCCGCAACGCGGGTCCGGGCGGTGCGATCGAACGCGTCGAATGGATCGGTGCCGTTGCGGAGCGGTTCCAGCAAGTCTAGGCGGATCTGATCGAGGGTCTGAATGCGGCCGAGCCGCGTCAAGACGCGCCTCGCGATGGCGATCTCGTGACTGACAAAGTTGCTAGTAAAGGTGATCGCCCTGGTTTCTAAGGTCGCACCGAGATCGTTTCGCTGTGCCAGATCCCCGGCGAAACGGTCCGCGGCGGCGAGTAACTCGGCGACCGACGCGGAACCCTTGGCGACCTTCGTCTCGAACTCCATCAGCACATCGCGGGCGACGTCCGCGATCTTCTGGGTCTTGCTGTTGAGCTCCTCAGCCGCGGCGTGCACAACCTCGCGGATCGCTGCCACCGCGTCTTCGACCTTCTTCGGCGGGCTGGTCCTTAAAGCGACCAGCGCCACTTCGACCTTGGGCGCGATGAGCTGCGAGGGGCCCTTTTCCGGCGCGAAAGCTATCTTGCTGCTCGGGAACGGAATGGTCCGATCAGCGGGGCTCTTCGCAGCGTACCGGCGATGTCCCTTCACGATGTTCGAGGCGAACCACAGCCGCGCATCGGTTGTCGTGGCCCTCTGGCCGCTCTCGTCCTCGACCTCGGTCTCCCAGGTCGCGATGCCGTCCGTGGATTCGAGGCGGGGCCAGAAATACAGGCCGGTCCTGTCGGCCGGATTGCCTGGATCGGGTTCGATCATTGGATCGGCGAGATCGGGCGAGCGCATGGTCCGCAGGGTCACGCGCTTGGTGGGCATCATGCGCCCCACCGCGCTGTCGGACCCGGCGAAGCTCTTGAGCGGGTCCTGCACCAGGATGAAGCGACGCTTCAGCAGGTAGGCGCCGGGAGCCGACGCTCGATCGGGATCGTAGGTCTGGGTCTGCGCGCTCGTGCGCAGTTCTTCGGTGTAGCTCGCGAACTTGCGTTGGGTGAGTTCGACGTAGATCGCCGGATGGCAGAACGGGAACAGGAAGCCGAAGAACGCCTCAACGAAGAAGACGTCGCGCCCGATGACGATGCGGTGCTTCCAGAGACGCAGCTCTGTACCGGTCTCGCCTGCCGTGCCCGGCATCTCGTCGGCCGCGACCTGCTCCTGGATGATCTGGTCGACGGTCTTCTGACTCGCGTAGCGGAAACTCGCGTCCGCACCGAGCGCGGTCAGCACGAGATGCTCGATGTCGATCTTGCCGTCGCCCTCCGACATCTGCTTGACGAGGCGATGGCGCGTCAGGGCATGCA
Organism: Methylobacterium sp. A52T; assembly: GCF_053346095.1. Lineage (NCBI taxonomy): Bacteria > Pseudomonadati > Pseudomonadota > Alphaproteobacteria > Hyphomicrobiales > Methylobacteriaceae > Methylobacterium > Methylobacterium sp. A52T. The sequence continues at coordinate 25,244 of NZ_JBKFBI010000031.1, forward strand.
GCGAGAGCGGTCGCTCGGCGGGGTAGTAGAGCGTGAAGCGGGGCTCGCTCCGGCGCTGATAATCCGGCGAGTAGACCGCACGCGCTTCAAGGACGACCCGCTTGGGCGGCGCCAGTTCCTCGGGGATGTTGGTCGTGCCGGGGGGAAGCCCCGCGGGGATGACGAGAGTGCGGCTGGTCAGGACGGCGTTCCAGAGCTCGGCGGGCAGCCGTCTCCCGGCGGCCTTCCCCGCGGCGCCTTTGGCCGCGACTGGCGCGGCGTTCGCCGCCTTGCCTGCCGCGTCCGGTGCCTTGGGCGGCGCGGCCTCCTCGATCTCGTCGGGCAGGCGCGAGGCCGAAAAGCGCGTGTCGGGGCCGGGCGAGATGTAGAGGCGGAACGGCACTTCGAGCGCCGTCTCGCGGCTGGTGGGCATCCGCGGGACCCAGGGCCCGCTCGCTCCCGGAACCACGCGCAGGGACAGCTGCTCCACGCGCGGCCACCAGCTATCGGGGTGCATCAGGTCGAACGGGGCTGAGCGATCGGGGACCTCGAAGACGACCCAGCTCGGCCCGGAGATAAAGGTGGACACCGGCGGGATGTGGTCGATGTCGTCGGCCGTGAGGCCGGCAATTGGATCATTCTCGAACGCCTGATCGCGGTGGCGCTCGTCGAAGATCGCTTCCGCGAGATTCTGAGGCGGCAGAATGACGGCTATTGACGATTGGCCGAGGCCGATAGGCGTGAGGAGGCTCCCGCTCGCCAGCCTGAAATTGATGAACCGCACCTCAACGTTTAGCAGGTCCGTGTCACGCAGTAGGCGATAGGAGAGCGTTGGTAGGTCCTGAGCAGCCTGAGCCGCCATGCCGAACGTGCCTTGCGTCAGGAGGCTTGCACCCGCGGCGGCGCTTCCCTGAATGAGGTTGCGGCGCGACACGTTGAACCGTGAAGTGCTTCTGTGCCCCTTCATGTGACACGCCCCGCTAATCAAATTTCGGCAAGCTCATCTTTTGGCATTTACATTTCTGGCGAGTGGTGTTCCACGTTGTAACTTCGTGCCGAATTCATGACCGGTTGGTCGTGTCGGCGCCAATGCTCGGTCCCGCCAATGCATTCATATAATTAGGGTAATGTGACGCCGTCAGACCTGCAGCCGTCTATCGTTCCCCGCGTATACTCGAAGCACTTTAAGGTATCCACTGCATCCTCCGTGTGCAGAGCCTTGGCCTTTTCACATGCAGCCTTTCTCAGCGGATACTTTCCGGGTAGTGGCTCTCCCAGGTATGGGCGCGAGGTTTCAAGTTGCACATGGCAGGCGCCAGATGTGATGCTGCGCGAAATTAGCCACTCTGCACTTTCAGCAGATTGCATAATACCAACATTCCAAGCGGCTATGTATAATGCTGGCACAACAAATCGCAAGTTCATGGGCTTATTCCTCGATAAAGCCGATTGTTTCCCGTTTAAGGGGGTATGTGGCAGCACCCGCTCATGCAAATAGGTAAAGACTGGCCCAATTGAACCTCTTCGTCCTTCACACAGGGTTGCTATCCAGCCATAATATTATTCAGTCTGCAAAAGTAAAAACTGAAGTTATAATCTTATAGGACGACCATTTCAAATAAAATTCACGACTCTTACCTTGAATTTCGAGCGTCATTTGCTTGAATTGAAAGCTCTTGCAGACGCTCGTTCGCAATTTTCCGAAGCTCGGCCTCTGGATCCGACTCAGCCACTTTCCGAAGCTTGTTGCTCAGCAACTCTCTAGCCTCAGGTGTGACTGAGTCCGCCATCCCCCCTGGTATAGACATCAGAGATGCCTTACGCACCCCGACATCTTGATCGTCTAGCAGTTTCACAAGTAAGGGTGCTGCGATTTGAGCTGAAATGTTCAAAGCGCCGCTAGCAACGGCAACTTTAAGATCTTCGTTTTCTTGCGAACCCAACACATTGGCAGTTCGTGAAAAGGCCTGTTCATCTAGCAAACTAAGCAAATATACCGCTTTAGTCCGCGTAATGAGCCGTGCATTCGCGTCGCTGGCTACTTGCTCGACCTTGGAGATGGCTTCATTGTTACCGCGAAACTTGCGCCCACCTGCGTCGTAATCCGGTTCATCGCTCTCTAGAAATGCTGCGACGTCATCAGAAATCGATTCATTATGACCCATGTTCGCATCGCCCGCCTCTATGATTTCTGCGCTTACACTAACGTCAATGGTATATGGGCTTCCACGCATGACCTCGCCCTCTTGCGCTGTGAGGTCGGGTGGCTCGTTAGTGATATTCCAGGTTCCTCCACCCGTCATAAGACGATCAGTTGAGGGGACGTGGCCCAAGCCTAAAACGTGGCCAACTTCATGCCCGAGCGTCCACTTGGAGGAATTTCTTACAAAGATGATTGCGGGTTGGCCAGGTGGATGGGTAGCGCACCCGTTCAACGGAGGTATTGTTTGACGCACAAGGTAAGCAACAACTTCGTTCTTGCTTACCGAATTTCGATTTTGAAATAACCGCTCCTGATCTTGGGTAAAGCCAGACCCGGCGCAGCGACCAACATTTACTACCTGAAGACTTGGGATGTTGAGTGTTTCGGTTGAAACAAGTTGCACTGCAACGCCGATCGTTGCGTACACCTCCCTCATTGCCGATACCATCTTATCGACCGAGAAATACTGATGGTCTACTATAATTTTTAGATGCAATCGGAGAGTCGGAGTCGGGGTCGGAGCCCGATTCGATTGGAACTGGTCAGCGCCTGACGTCGAAGAGTTGCTCGTGTGCATGGTCACTTGCTCCCGATTCGGAATCAGCGCCACCTACTGCCAGTTGCGGCAGGCTACGCGAATTTCAGCTTCTTTGGAAAGCGTCCACGTGAAAATAATTGCTGCCGGCGAGTTGCGTGATCGAGGATCCTCGAGATCTGCCTGAGAAGTCAGGCTGCACGTGCGAGGCGTCTAGCGAGAACTATGACGGCCGCTGCAAGGAGGACAGCTCTGGTCAGAGAAGAGTGACTTCCAGCTAATGTCGCATCCTGACCGGCTTCAGAAGGGCTGGCCTTTGGCGGAAGAAGCGGCAACCGGACCTTTTCGGGCAATCGCAATCAGCCATATACCTTCTACAAGGTGCAAGCCGTAGCGAGCACCCCGCAGCATTTGACCAAGGCCGGCTGTATCCTGGCCAGCTTTCTCACCGACGCGCTGAGGTAAGGACGCTCTACTTCAACGGAAGGGCGTCGGGGCAATCGAGCGGACGGCATTCGACAGTGAAACGCTGTACTCCGCTGCAGAGTGCTGCGTGAGAGCGATGTTGGGGGAATTAGGCTTAAACTTTGGGCCGAAGGTTAGAAGGATGTCATGCGTCCGTGTCCGGTTAAGGCTCACGAGCGAGCCCCCGTTGTTTGCGGAAATTCGGACGAGCTTGAAGGTTGGATCGACTGTTCCGGTGGTGATGATGACAAACCGGACGTGAAACGTGAAACTGTCCTGATTGAAAGTGTTGTCTTTGCTCAGGGCCGATGAAGGCAAGGAATCGTTGTTTTCGAGGGCGTCCGTCAACCATTCGGTCAGGCCAAGCTCGTTGGCTAGGATTGGTGAGCTGCCTTCAAGCCTGCGCGCATTCTCGCATTCGGGAGTTCCGATCGATTGCAACCGTGACAGGTCCCAGTAACTGCCGTATTTATGTTCCTGTGTCGCTTGTGAAGAGAGGTTTGCCCCTAGACCCAGAGTGAAGCTTTCGGCCGCATTAAGCGGATAAAGGTAGGATAAACCCGGATTGGCCGCACCCGTTTCGTCGGCTTGCAGATCCAACGTAACCTGCACCGCCCAATCCCGTGGAAGCTTATCCTGCTGCCTGACCGCTTCGTAGATCGCGCAGTAGACCTTCTTCTTGACTTTGTACTCCAGAATTCCAGTGGCAGAGACGTTACCGGGCAACGTCGGATCCGAAGGTTCCCTGATGGGCGGAATATACGTTCCGCACCCGCCGCAATTCACTAACAGGAAAAAACCCAAGTAAGCAGAGGCTGCGGACCGTTTCATCGCATTTTGATCACAATGAAGGCGGGAACGCTGAATGGGCAGACCGTGAGCCCGGTCGCATCAAGATACGTTGTGCGGGCCCTGCACAGACTCGCAAGGATGGGAACAGGGCCTTCGCGTTCCCCACCCTCTGGGTATCTATATATGTCGCACTTGCAGGGTCTTACTAAATCATCAGGACACGAAATTTTTATCGATCTCTTCTCCACTTTGGGCTTGCAGACATTTGATTGTGCGTAGGCAGAAGATGTTGTCAAAAGGTAGCTTAGGGCGATTGCAGTTAAGATCTTCATATCGAAAATCTCATAAATTAATGTCCGCGACGACTCCTTAGCGAGTCGGTGGCGCGCTTGCTTGACACATCATATATTCGGCGCACTTTGGGAGTCTGAGATATATTTAGCACATACGCGACTTATTGCTGTCGCAGGAGACATGCGTTGCGCGAACCAAAGGTCGATGTAGCGGAAAGCGTTCCGCTGTAGCTGGAGTTTCGGGAGATTGTTCAGGCCGTGGCGCCTTAAGAGTATCGAATCCCCACTATTAGAAACACTTATGAGAGCGGAAGACGGTGTCAGGCCGCCTCAGTCTGGTTGGAATTCCTAATCTTCTCAATGAGCCGATCTGCTTGCCGTTGATCGAAGACTTGGCCTGGGCCCTGAGGCGCAACATCGATGAAGCGTCGCTCGTACAGTAGGGCTGGCTCCATGGTGCCGCGCTCGGTCAAATGATCAACGACGAGGCCGATGAATTCGATCTGCTCGGCGCTCGCCGATCCGCCCACACGGAACTCACTGAGGGCTGCCTGCACCGCCTGCCGTTCCAAGCCGATCAGCGAGCGGACAAAGCCACCGAAGCCGGAGCTCGTTGCCCGTACTCGTTCGATCACCTGCGTATCGCCGATGCCAGCCTTGAGTAGCATGGGCTCAAGCTCGGCAAGATCATTTGCTGCCAGCGGCTTCCCCTGGCGCAGCTTATGCAGGTTCCGGATCTCTCCGATCATTCGCGCGAGGGAGGATCCGCCAGAAGTAGTCATTCGAGTGGCCGAATGGAACGATGCTTTAACGTTGAAATTCCGCAGAATTTTGCGATTATTATCGGCGCATGATTTTGTTTTGATTTTTCATTCAAGTGGAGCGGCCCAGGCTAATGAATCGGACCACATGCAACGCGAACGTTCTCGCCGTCCGCCTCCCGAGTCATTCAACCTATGATATAGAAAACCGAATTTTGCGCTTGACGTCCCCCCATCGCCTTGGTCCGGCGTAAGTGCGAGGTTTCCGGTTCTGTGAGACCCTGACGGGAGGAACAGAGCCGTGAAGACGAGCAGGTTTACCGAAGAGCAGATCGCCTTCGCGCTGAAGCAGGCCGAGACCGGGACATCGGTCGCGGAGGTGCTGCGTCGGATGGGCATCTCGGAGCAGACCTTTTACCGCTGGAAGAAGCTCTACGGCGGCTTGGGCACGGGCGAGTTGCGGCGGCTGAAGCAGCTCGAGGACATGAACCGCAAGCTCAAGCAGCTCGTCGCCGATCTGATCCTCGACAAGCACATCCTGTGAGGCACGTGCTCGCAAAAAGCTCTGACGCCTGCTCGGCGACGCGAGCTCGTGCACCAGGTTCAGGAGGCGCACGGGGTGAGCGAACGGCGCGGCTGCGCCGCGCTCGGCGTCGGCCGGTCGGGCGTCCGCTACCGCTCGACCAAGCCCAATCAGGCACCGCTGCGGATGCGCATCTGCGATCTGGCCAAGAGCCGGGTGCGCTACGGCTACTTCCGGATCTACATCCTGCTGCGCCGGGAAGGTTGGCGGGTGAATCACAAGAGGGTCCACCGTCTCTACCGGGACGAGGGCCTCAGCCTGCGGCTCAAGCAGCCGCGCCGGCACGTCAGCGCGGCACACCGTGAGCGTCAGCCTGCCGCGCTCCGGCCGAACGAACGCTGGTCGATGGACCTTGTCTCCGACGCGCTGTTCGACGGCCGCCGGCTGCGGGCCCTGACGGTCGTCGATGCGTTCACGCGCGAGGCTCTGGCGATCGAGGTCGACCAGGGCATCAAAGGCGAGCAGGTCGTGGCTGTCGTCGGCCGCTTGACGCTGCTGCGCGGAGCACCGGGCGCGATTTAGGTCGATAACGGGCCTGAGTTCGTCTCGAAAGCCCTCGACCGCTGGGCCTACGAGCACGGTGTCACGTTGGACTTCTCACGGCCCGGCAAGCCGACCGACAACGCGCTGGTCGAGTCGTTCAACGGCCGGCTGCGCGACGAGTGCCTGAACGCGAACTGGTTCTTGTCGTTGGCCGACGCGAGGAGCAAGATCGAGACGTGGCGGCGGCACGACAACGAGAGCCGTCCTCACACCGCCCTGGGGTGGCGAATGCCCCAGGAATTCGCCCTGGCGGCGGCCCCGCAGGCTGCCGAATGAGATCCGGAAGCTCACCTTGCGGCCGGACCAAAATCCGGGGGACCCTCAACAACTCGAGAACTTGCATAGGCCGTGGACCACAAACAGGGTCAACTCCAGCGCTTTGTCCAACTGCGAACCGGGTTGCGAGGCGTTAAGGGGCATATCATCGCTGGACGCTCGAACTCGCCCGTGTTCTTGTGATCGCGATCCACGCAGGAGGTGAAGAGGTCATGGCAACTCGGCTCGTCAACAACTTCGAGATGAAGACCGAGGCCGGCAAGCAGGTCTGGTACTGGCAGGACTCGGTTGGCAGCCAGTGCGGCCGAGATCGGAAGTGGCGTTACGAGGTGCAGGCAGGCGACACGGTCCAGCCTGATCTTGGGCAGTGCCCGCAGGGATACGCGTGGCAAGAAGTTACGATATCCGGTCGTCCGGTGCAGGTATAGGACTGGCCGATGGGCTGTATGGTTCTGGCACGGCCTACATAAGCTCAGCCCTGGTCCTTCCCAAGACGGCGTGCCGACCCACACCCACCGACGGCCCTCCGGTCGTGGACTTGGCTATCCACCTCGTGCGCGGCCCGAAACCCATCTGTGGACGCCCCCTCGGACGCAAGCAGTTTCTGGCGGGTGGCACGATGTCGGATGCTGCCATCTGTCCGGCCTGATGATGCAGCCATTGGCTGCGGGCCCGTATGGGAGTTCGCGGACCGGAACCACCTCACCCAAGCGTACTCGATGGCACGTGGATTTCGTCTGGTTCTTCCGGCCCCGTCTCGCCGACTGTTGTGCCATACCATCCTTCGACCGACCTCGCGTCTCCGGCAGCTTCTGGCGCCGACCTCGGCTTTACGCCGCAGCCGCCACCGGAGCTCGGTAACTCTCACCCTTCGCCAGAAGGGCCGCTCAGAAGAGCGTTCGTGCAAGGTTCATAATACGCTCTAGCGGATCGCTGCCTAATTGCTTTGAAACGCTTCTGACGAGGAAGCAGACATGGCCGCTTTGATCGGCAGCAGGTCCTTGATGGCAATCTATAATGCCAGCAGCGCTTGCCAGAATGGGAGTTAATAGACTGATCAAGCCGACGAGCAGCGGCTCCGGCGGTTTCATCACTGTAGATTAGGGACGCGTTTGTCCGCCGCAACAAGCCCGTCCCGTAGTGGTCGCGCCGCAATTCCGCGGGACCGATCAGTGACAGCGGCTAGGCGGCTACAGCCGGCGGCTGTGACTTTGCCGCCCGATAGCTCCACTCGACACCGTCCCGCCCGCGACCGAGCAAGCTGAGCGCCGCGCAAGGGATGCGTCGCGCGTCGAACTTCCGCTGCAGGAACTCGGCCTGCGCCAGATCGTGCGTCGAAAGCAGCACTTGATAGCCTTTCTCCTGCACCATGTTAGCCATCAGGTCTGCAAAAGCCGCGGCGTGAATGGCATCGTTGTGCTGGAGGGGATCGTCGAGCACGAGCGCGCGCCAGCGCGACCATGGGTATGTCAGGCTGGCCGCGCTGAGCATGCCGACGGCGAGCGCCGCCATCTGACCCTCGCTGTGTACTAATAGCGGATCGATGGCCCCTACGCTTTCCGGCACCTCGGTAACTCTCGACGCGCTCTGTTCGATCCTCCTGTTCCTGACGTGGAGGTCGATCCCGACGCGCTGATCGCAAAGGATGGCTCGGTTGACCTGCTTCATTAGCTCATCGAGCGGCTGAATATACTCAGCGTTGAACCCCTCGACCTCTTTGCCGATGTCGATGCTCGCGAGCTTGGCCACCTCCTTCGCTCGCCTGGTCGCATCTGCCTGCTCCTCCCGCTCGCACAGCCTGGTCTGGGCATTTTCTCGTATCAAGACCCGGTTCGCGTTGGAGGGGAGATCGACCGCTAGACGCAGCCGCTCCAAGGTGTCGCTGTGGCTCTGCTGGCGCGACTGCGCCTCGATCCCCTCCCGCAGTTGCCGGAGCAGCGCGTTCGCCTCGGCAACGGCTCCCTCCGAGCTTGGCAGGGTACGGGCGACACCCTCCACTCCCTCGGCGTTGGGCTCGCCGTTTGGCCAATTCAACTCTGTCCAGCGTGCCGGCATTGTGCTTATAGCGGCCTCAACCTCGCTTCGGCGCGCGGCCAGCCGCTCCAGTCGGGCAACCACCGACTTGCGTGTCTCCTGCACGGCCGCTGCCTGCCCAGCTTGGGCGTCCGCCTCCTCGCGGGCTGCGTCGTGTCGTCGTTGTCCCATGGATAGGGCCTCCGCCGCCGCCGCGACAGCCTGATCCAGTTGCTCGGGCGAAGGAGCTCCTTGAGGGAACAGCTCGTTGACACGGCTCAGGAACTCCACCGAGGCACCCGCAATGGTGCGTTCGAGGTCGTCCAGATCTTTCGCCAGACCGCTCTTCTGGCGGATCGCTACGACCCGCCTCTGCGTCGGATCGGAGCGTCCGGCGGCACTGACGTCCTCCGACAACGGCAAAAACCTCTCGCGCCACCGCCGCCGACGCCGTGCCCGGGCGAGCCCAGAGCCTATTCGTGCCTCCGCGTCGGACCACAGCCGCGCCACCTCGGCTTCCGTGGGCCCGGTTAGGCCCAACCGTTCGGCGAGCCTAGCGTTGGAGACACGCTCTTCCTCGAGCTGCGAACTGTGCAATTGTATCTGAGCTTGGACGCTCCTGACCGCATCGAGGTGGGCGACCGCCTCCTCCTGCTCGCGCAGAGCCTCGCGGTGCGCCTGCTCCTGCCGGACAAGCATCGGGGCGAGGCGTTCCGCTGCAGTCGTCGCTCGCCGCCTGAGTGCTTCGGCGTCATCGAAGGATGTGGCGCAGACCGGACAGTCGCAGGTTCCCTCAGGCAGACTCGCGGCGATCATGGTGACCGCGGCCGTCATGGAGCCGACCGTCTCCCGCAAGCGAGTAAGGAGATCCTCCTCGATCCGGACTGCCTCGCTCTTCGCATATGCGGCTGCTTCTAGTTCGGCCACCTCGGTGTCCATCCGCGGATGCTCGGTAGTGAGAGAGGCGGCACCCGCGAGCAGATCTCCGATCCGTCGGTGCCGCTCCAGCCATCTCGTCGCCAGTTCGAGCCGGTTTCGTTCGATGGATATCTCATGGTCGATTGCAGCGATCTCCGCATCGATGCCGGCGGCGATCTGCTGCCTACGCCGCCATCGTTGAACGGCGAGATCCACGGCCGTAACTACCTCTTCGGCCATCGCGAGTTCGCGCAGGAGCGTGCGCTTCGTTTCGCGCAGGCGATCAAGCGTCTGGCCGCTCTGCTGGAGATCGACGAGTCTCCGGTGTGACGCCCGGCTGGCGGATAGCTCCGAGAAAGCCTTTTCTTGCACCGCTCGCAGCGCGATCGTCCTTTCCTGGGCCAGCTCGGCTGCGGAACGCGCGCTCTCCGCCTCCCGGTCCGCCTCTCCCATCGCAGCCGTGATCTCTGCCAGCGAGATGTCGTGTCTGGAGCGCTCCTCCAGGAGTAGTCGGGCCTTGGCGATGGCCTCGCTCCGCTCCCGTATGTTTCGGGCCGCCGTCTGAGTCGCTTGGGAGAGCGCCGCGATGTCCACACCGGCCGGAGCCACTGCGACGGCTGTGATTGCCGTCCGATCCAGCGTTTGAACGACCTGCCGCGCAAGCGTGAGCGCGGACGTCTCGTCCAATGCGCCCGAAGCCTGAGCAGCCGCCCAGAGTTCTGCCTCTTGTTTCAGTTGCCTGCGGAGCTCCTCGGCGGCCTGGGCGAGCTCATTGATTCGCTTATTGAATGCGCGGGCGGCGAGCGTGCTACCCTTCCCGTGCAGCGCTGTACCAAACGCCTCCAAATCCGCGCTCTGGGCCGCCTCCTTGAGGATCTCAAATCGCTCCTCCGACTTGCGGTGCGTGAGACGCGACAGCGTGGACTGACCGAGGAAGTGTGTCAGCAGCAGATATCGGTTGATCGCCGTAATCGGCTGGGTCCAGGCGGGCGAACGCAGGAATCCAACTACGTCGTCGACGGTGCCTGCTAATTGAGAGGTATGCGCTTGATAGGAGGTCAGCCGGCGCTCGATCAGCGAGCCGTCAGAGAAGCGCATGGCCGACGAGGTCGGCCCGGGTTCGCTCCGCCAGCGGCAGAGATACGCGCCCACCTTGTCGTAGCCAGTGGCCGGTTGGAAGTGATCAATCGCGTCGGTAAGCGTCCACTCGAGCGCGTCGAACAAGGACGACTTGCCGAGGCCGTTGCTGCCGTGGACGATCAAGACGCCCGGCTCCGCAGGAAGGTCGATCCCGAGCTCCGCAAAGCTGCGGAACTGCGCGAGCTCGATGCGGGTCAGGTACAGCGGGTTCGTCATGCCGGCCTCTCCGCAGCCGAAAGAGCCGCCACCATGGCCTCGGGATCGCTCTTGAGCGTATTGACGATTTCGACCCAGCGTGCGGCCTCCGCGCTGGAGAGGCCGTGGCTTGTCAGGACGCGTTGCGCCAGGCCTTGATTACTGTCCAGCGAAGCATCGAGGCGCTCGTCCGCCCGGAACCACGGCGTGGCCATGAAGGTCCTCGCCAGGAATTCATCGTAGCTAGCATCTAGCGCAACCGAGTCCGGGATCCAGACGATCTTGCGGCACACGTTCTCGTCCCTTTCAGCGAAGTCCACCGCGTTCCGCCAGTCCTCGTCGCGGACGGGATCTACGGCGCAGAGAAGGAGGTGCGAATTAATGACCTCCTCGGGCCGCATGTAAGAACGCGCGATCACCATCTGGCTATGCAGGGGGCGGAGATTTGCGCGCATGGCGTTGACACCGCCAAGCGCGACAGGCGCAACGATGACGGGATAGGCTCCGAGCCGCATTCCATAGGCCTCGCTCGGCAGCGTCGCAGAACTTTCGTCGGTCCTGCCACGGAACCGCGGCTGGGTGAACTCCTGCACCGCTGCAGCCGGCCAACCGAGCGCCTCGGCCGACCCGAAAAGGCGGTCCCTCAGGTCCTGGGCGTTCATTTGGCGAGTTCCTCGAGTTCGGCATCCTGGCGGTCGCGCAGTGCCTGAAACTCCTCATCAACCGCAGCAAGCCAAGAGGAGAGGTCGCCCTTCAGTTTCAAACGCCACTTTCGGTCGTTCTGGATGATGGCGGGGCTCACCCGCCGGGCGGTGCGGAGAGCCATGCCCTTGATGCCACCATCCATCACGCGCCCCGCTGCATTTCTGACCTCGACCTCGCTGCTGGCCGACAGAATGAGGGCATCCACGCCCCATTCGTCTGGCTCGGAGCGGATCGCGATGGGCTCTGAGCCGATCCGGTCGCAGCCGGAGCCGAGTGCCACAGCGTTGGCGGCAAACTGTAGGTTGCCGTCCTCGACCGATATTGGGACGAATGGTACCGCCTGATGCGCCGCCATGGCCATGATCAAAGCGTTCGAGAGGTGGTCGATGCATGCACGGTCACCGTCCCAAGGTCGAACGGGATCCTGATCGACGTGCGCCAACCAGCGCAGAAAATCGAACCGGAGCACCGCGTCTCCGTCCAGCTGGATACGCCAAGCCGCCCAGGTCTCGCCGACCTTCGCCAGGATCTCATTGGAGATTTCTCCCAGCATCGGGCTCTTCCCATTCTTAAGGGTATCGGCGATCCGCTCGTCCAGCGCCCGGACGAGACACTGGTCGACGCACCCAGCGAAAGCGGCCAAGCTTAGCTCCCGCGCAGGCCGCACCGACGAGAAATTCGGAGCGGCGCCGATGGTCGGCAACAGAGCTTGCCAATCCGCGCGAACTTCGGGGTGAGCGGCGAGCTCAACCAAGCCGTCGCTGCACCGTGCCAGCTTGACCAGCTGTTCTGCGGTCGTGACTTCAGACGGTGGAATATGGAGACGGATCGTCACGCGGTGCGGCAGCGTCTCGCAGTCAGCTGCGATCTCGTCCAGCGTGCGATTCCCCCTCTCCAAGACAACGCGGGTCGCGGCGTCCCGGATCACCTCGACCACATGCCTGTTCTGCTCAGCGATTTGAAGCTGATGTGGTTTGGAGGCGTGGTCCGCCGTCTTTTCGATCCGCAGTTTCTCGAATAGCTCGAAGCAGTCCAAAGTCATTGCAGGAGGCGAAGCAAGCTCGGGATATGCGACCAGCAGCGGCTTCAGATGGGCGCCATAGGCAATGAGCTGGTCGGCCGCGGGCGCATAGCGAGCGGCCAGATCCGGTCCGTGCCGCAAAATGACGTGCTTGTACGCGTCGTTGTCGGGCGTCGAACCAACGTTGGTGCCGACTACGGTCCTAGATCCGACCGCGCCCTTCACATCATTGATGTATCCGGAGGTACGCCTGACGGTGATCCCCTCGCGCCTGGCTGCTTCGAGCACTGCCGCGACCATGCACTGGTTCAGCTGCGCAGCTTTTCCGGCGGGGAAGAGAGTCCCGCTGGAGTTCAGGGTGACCATCCGGTCCTTGCGCACCAAGTTCCGCAGCGCGTCTATTGCGCCGTGAAGTACCAGTGTGGGGAGTATCTTGGTGTTCAGGTCATGCTCGACATCATGGTCGGGTGGCACGCCGTCGTAGACCTGCAGTGCAGCGACCCGTAGATCGTCATCGCGGAATAGGCCAAGGAAGCGCCGCGTGAAGGCGACGTGCTCGAAATCCGTAATCAGCAGCCCGAGCACCTCGGTGAGCGCGCCGTCGCCGTTGCCGCTGACAACGTACTTGGCACCCGCTTCGGGCTCGGTCGCGGGCGTGCCGATGGCGCTAGGGCGCCAATAGTCCTCCGGTGTGACCGCGCCACACGACTTCTCTTCCCCGAACCCCATAGCCAGGATCACGTGCTGGAAGAGTCGATCCTCGGTCGAATCGGCGGACTGCAAACTCAGCCGCCACCCGCCGGCTGCCTTGGCCAAGCTGCTCAAGCGGTGATTGGGCTTGAAGGTAAGATCGGGAAGTGCCGCCAGCATCTTGGCGAACTCGCTTCTTAAAGAAGCGCATACCTCCCCGGCGTTCCCGGCCTTCCAGTCGAGGATCGGGAGGCCAGCGCGATCGTCGAGCGATCCGAGCATCGGCCATTCGTAGATGTGCGGGTGAAGGAGGCGAGTCGATGCGCTCTGCAGCTGCAGTATCTCCAAGGCCGGATCGTAGAGGGTGACGTTCCTCCCGAGTAGCGCGAGAGCGGTCGCAAGGGTTGCCCCGGCCGCTCCGGCACCGACGATCGCGACCTTCTCCCCCGCCTTGATAGCGCTAAGGGTGTCCATTGCCTGCGCGAGGCGCAACGCCCTTACCTGCTGCGAGTAGAAGGTGATCCGGCGGTTGTGCGGTCCGATGAAGTAGAGGCCGGGGTCCGCCGGATTGCCAGCGGACAACAGGATCTCCTTGGGTGTAGGGCTGCTGATCGGCATTGTGCGCGCGTCGGATCGGCGGACGGGCGCGCGACCGCGCAATGCCGTCCCCCCCGAAGGCCCAGACGGGCCCTCCTCCGTCGACTCCCCCTGTTTCGTTGGCCTCAACCGGATGGCGAATCCGCTATCCCCGCCCACATGCCCGGAATCCGAGCCGCCCTCAACGCCTTCGATGGCGGCTACGTCCGCGGACCTCGAGCTATGCCGCGCAACGGGGACGACGGAGGGCCTCTCGCGTTTCACCAGGTCGGCGGCCAGTCGGTTACGATGGCCTCGGTCCTGGCTGGCACTTTCGAAGGTGGGGAAGTGGACTGACCACGGCAGCTTACCGGGTCGTACGCTAATCAATCGAACGGCCGAGTTGGGCGCGGAGCGTAACGTCAGCTTGCAGTCGGTAATCTACAAGAGACTCACCACCTATGTGGACCTTGCGAATAGCGACCAAGCGTTCGGTTTGGCTCACAAGCTTCGCGTCGCCTGCTCGCTCTATCGTCCGCTCTCGGCCACGAACCAAACTCTTTGCGCCTTAAGCAAGGGCTAGGCCGCCCACCTCCGAGCTCATCATCCCCTCCCCGCGACTCTGCGTCCAGGGTCGAAGGGGCCCTTACACTCGTGACCGATGCGCCAATGAACCTTGGCGAGCCCCACTCACATCAACCGATCCGGGTCCTAATCAAAGCCACGTGCTTCCCATACGCTTCCCAGTTCGGCGTTCTGGGAAGCAAACAGCTATGAATTTGGCCTTAAGCCATTGAATACGCTGGTGGGCGGTGAGGGACTCGAACCCCCGACCCTCTCCGTGTAAAGGAGACGCTCTACCAACTGAGCTAACCGCCCGGCCGGCGACCGTTACGGCATGGTCCCGGTCCGGTGCAAGGGCCCGCACCCCGGATCCTTATCAGGGGCCGATGAGCCGCGTCGCCAGCGCGAGTGTCAGACCGATGGTCTCGACAAGGTCGGGCCTCGACGGTGCCTGCCCGGACGGTGACGTGCGCGTTCGCGTTGATCAGCAGGATGCGCATCCGGGCCTCTGCGCTCGCGTCCGCGCATGAAAAAGCCCCCGGGGCTCGGGGCACCGGGGGCTCGTCTCAATCGATCGGGCGGCTCAGTGCGCCACGAAGGCGGCGCCGTCCTCTTCGGTCCGGGCGGGCTTGGCAACCGGAAGCGGCTCCTCCCACTCAATCGCCTCGGGCTGGCGGACCAGCGCCTTCTCCAGCACCTGATCCATCCGCGACACCGGCACGATCTCCAGTCCGTTCTTCACGCTGTCGGGCACCTCGGCGATGTCCTTGGCGTTCTCCTCGGGGATCAGCACCGTCTTGATGCCGCCGCGCAGCGCGGCGAGCAGCTTCTCCTTCAGGCCGCCGATCGGTAGGACCCGGCCGCGGAGCGTCACCTCGCCGGTCATCGCGACGTCGCGACGGACCGGGATCCCGGTGAGCGTCGAGATGATCGCGGTGGCCATGGCGATGCCGGCCGACGGACCGTCCTTCGGGGTCGCCCCCTCCGGAACGTGGACGTGGATGTCGCGCCGGTCAAACAGCGGCGGCTCGATCCCGAAATCGATCGCCCGGGAGCGGACGTAGCTCGCCGCCGCCGAGATCGACTCCTTCATCACGTCCTTCAGGTTGCCGGTGACCGTCATCTTGCCCTTGCCGGGCATCATGACGCCCTCGATCGTCAGCAACTCGCCGCCGACCTCAGTCCAGGCCAGACCCGTCACCACGCCGACCTGATCGTCCGCGTCGATCTCGCCGTAGCGGAACTTCGGCGGGCCGAGGAAGACCGGAAGGGTGTCCGGGGTCACCGCGACCGACTTGGTCTTGGTGATCAGGATCTCCTTCACCGCCTTGCGGATCAGGTTCGACAGCTCGCGCTCCAAGTTGCGGACGCCGGCCTCCCGCGTGTAGCGGCGGACCAGCATCATCAGACCGTCGTCGTCGATCGACCACTCGTGCGTCCCGAGGCCGTGCTTCTTCAGGGCGTTCGGGATCAGGTGCTTGCGCGCGATCTCGACCTTCTCCTCCTCGGTGTAGCCGGCGATGCGGATCACCTCCATCCGGTCCATGAGCGGGCCCGGGATGTTGAGGGTGTTGGCCGTGGTCACGAACATCACGTTCGAGAGGTCGTAATCCACCTCCAGATAGTGGTCGTTGAAGGTGCTGTTCTGCTCAGGGTCGAGCACCTCGAGGAGCGCCGCCGACGGATCGCCGCGGAAGTCCATGCCCATCTTGTCGATCTCGTCGAGCAGGATGAGCGGGTTCGAGGTCTTGGCCTTGCGCATCGACTGCACGATCTTGCCGGGCATCGAGCCGATATAGGTCCGGCGGTGACCGCGGATCTCGGCCTCGTCGCGCACGCCGCCGAGCGACATGCGCACGAACTCACGGCCGGTCGCCTTGGCGATCGACTTGCCGAGCGAGGTCTTGCCGACGCCGGGGGGACCGACGAGGCACAGGATCGGACCGGTGAGCTTGTTCGCCCGCTGCTGCACCGCGAGGTACTCGACGATCCGCTCCTTGACCTTGTCGAGGCCGAAATGATCCTCGTCGAGCAGCGCCTGGGCGCCGAGCAGGTCCTTCTTGATCTTCGAGCGCTTGCCCCACGGGATGCCGAGCATCCAGTCGAGGTAGTTGCGCACGACGGTCGCCTCCGCCGACATCGGCGACATCTGGCGCAGCTTCTTCAGCTCGGCCGTCGCCTTGTCGCGGGCCTCCTTGGAGAGCTTGGTCTTCTCGATCTTCTCTTCCAGCTCGGCCAGCTCGTCGCGGCCATCCTCGGAGTCGCCCAGCTCCTTCTGGATCGCCTTCATCTGCTCGTTCAGGTAGTACTCGCGCTGGGTCTTCTCCATTTGCCGCTTGACGCGGGTCCGGATGCGCTTCTCCACCTGGAGCACGGAGATCTCGCTCTCCATCAGCGACAGCACGCGCTCGAGGCGCTGCGCCACCGTGGGGGTCTCCAGGATGCCCTGCTTGTCGGAGATCTTGACGAGCAGGTGCGAGCCGATCGTGTCGGCGAGCTTGGACGGCTCGTCGATCTGGGTCACGGCGGAGACGACCTCGGGCGAGATCTTCTTGTTCAGCTTGACGTAGTTCTCGAACTCCGAGAGCACGGAGCGCGCGAGCGCCTCGGCCTCGACGCGGTCGCCGAGCTCGTCGTGGAGGGCCTCGGCGGTCGCCTCGTAGAACTCGTCCGAGCGGGTGAAGTCGACGACCTTCGCGCGGCCGACGCCCTCGACCAGCACCTTCACGGTGCCGTCGGGGAGCTTCAGCAGCTGCAGCACCGAGGCGAGCGTGCCGATCTTGTAGATGGCGTCGGTCGCCGGGTCGTCGTCGCCCGCGTTGATCTGGGTGGCGAGCAGGATGTGGCGGTCGGTGCGGACGGCCTCCTCGAGGGCGCGGATCGACTTCTCGCGGCCCACGAACAGGGGCACGATCATGTGCGGGAAGACGACGATGTCGCGCAGGGGGAGGACGGCGTAGGAGCCCGTCGAACCCGGGACCACCGGCTGGCGCGATTTCGACTGTGACATGTGACTTCCTCTCAGGGACGCCCGGGTTCGGCGCCCCCATGCACGGAGCGCGCCTACAGCCGGGTGCCGACCGGGCCGCGAGGGTCGGATTTCGCTAACTTTGCGGCTGGCGACGCGGACCGGACCTCGAAGGAGCGTGCGGCCACCGCGCTGAGCCTGAGGTGGCTGCGGGGGAGCGCGTTTTCAAGGCGATCCCCGCAGCGCGCCCGGCCTGGGCCGGGCGCCTGATGCAACCCTGCCGAGTGCCTACGCGCTGACGCTCGCGGGCGTGTCCTTGTTGCGGTCGCCGTGGATGTAGAGGGGGCGCGACTTGCCCTCCACCACCTCCGGACCGATGACCACCTGCTCCACGGACTCGAGGCCCGGCAGGTCGTACATCGTGTCGAGCAGGATCGTCTCCAGGATGGAGCGCAGGCCGCGCGCGCCGGTCTTGCGCTCGATCGCCTTGCGGGCGACGAGCGACAGCGCCTCGTCCTGGAACGTCAGGTCGACGTTCTCCATCTCGAACAGCCGCTGGTACTGCTTGACCAGGGCGTTCTTCGGCTCCTGCAGGATCTTCTTCAGCGCGGCCTCGTCGAGGTCCTCCAGCGTCGCCAGGACCGGCAGACGGCCGACGAACTCGGGGATGAGGCCGAACTTCAGCAGGTCCTCCGGCTCGACCGAGCGGAAGATCTCGCCGGTGCGGCGGTCGTCCGGGGCCTGCACGGTCGCGCCGAAGCCGATCGAGGTGCCCTTGCCGCGCTGGGAGATGATCCGCTCCAGCCCCGCGAAGGCGCCGCCGCAGATGAACAGGATGTTGGTGGTGTCGACCTGCAGGAATTCCTGCTGCGGGTGCTTCCGGCCGCCCTGGGGCGGGACGGAGGCGACCGTGCCCTCCATGATCTTCAGGAGCGCCTGCTGCACGCCCTCGCCCGACACGTCGCGGGTGATCGACGGGTTGTCGGACTTGCGCGAGATCTTGTCGATCTCGTCGATGTAGACGATGCCGCGCTGCGCCCGCTCGACGTTGTAGTCCGAGGCCTGGAGCAGCTTGAGGATGATGTTCTCGACGTCCTCACCGACGTAGCCGGCCTCGGTCAGCGTCGTGGCGTCCGCCATGGTGAACGGCACGTCGAGGATCCGGGCCAGCGTCTGCGCGAGCAGGGTCTTGCCCGAGCCGGTCGGCCCGATCAGCATGATGTTGGACTTGGCCAGTTCGACGTCGTTGTGCTTCGTCGCGTGGGCGAGCCGCTTGTAGTGGTTGTGCACCGCGACCGAGAGGACCTTCTTGGCGAAGTCCTGGCCGATGACGTAATCGTCGAGGACGCGGCGGATCTCCTTGGGGGTCGGCACGCCGTCGCGGCTCTTCACCAGCGAGGATTTCGACTCCTCGCGGATGATGTCCATGCACAGCTCGACGCACTCGTCGCAGATGAACACCGTGGGGCCGGCGATCAGCTTGCGGACCTCGTGCTGGCTCTTGCCGCAGAACGAGCAATACAGCGTGCTCTTCGAGTCGTTGCCGCCAGTCTTGCTCATATCGGTCTCCGATTCCTCGCGTCCGCCGCCGGCAAGGGGCGGACGCGCATCGCATGAATGTAGGGGGCCCGTTTAAAGAAACAGTGTGCTGCGCGCCTTTGACCGAAGGGCCCGAACCTCGATGCAAACACGCTGCCGCGGCGGGATCAAGGCCGCGCCGCGGCGGTCAGGCGACGCGGGCCGGTCAGGCGGCCGCCGGCTCGGGACGCTTCTCGATCACCTCGTCGATGAGCCCGAACTCCTTGGCCGCGTCGGCGGTCATGAAGTTGTCGCGCTCCAGCGCCGTGTGGATCGTGTCGTAGTCGCGGCCGGTGTGCTTCACGTAGATCTCGTTCAGGCGCCGCTTCAGCGCCTCGATCTCGCGGGCATGGATCAGGATGTCGGTCGCCTGGCCCTGGAAGCCGCCGGACGGCTGGTGGACCATGATCCGGGCGTTCGGCAGGGCGAAGCGGTGGCCGGGCTCGCCGGCGGTGAGCAGCAGGGAGCCCATCGAGGCGGCTTGGCCGACGCAGAGGGTCGTCACCGGGCAGCGGATGAACTGCATCGTGTCGTAGATCGACAGGCCCGAGGTGACCACGCCGCCGGGGGAGTTGATGTAGAAGGAAATTTCCTTCTTCGGGTTCTCCGCCTCGAGGAAGAGCAGCTGCGCCACGATCAGCGACGCGCCGTAATCCTCCACGGGGCCGGTGAGGAAGATGATGCGCTCGCGGAGCAGGCGGGAGTAGATGTCGAAGGCGCGCTCGCCGCGGCTCGACTGCTCGACGACCATCGGCACGAGCGCGTTGTTGTAGACGTCGATCGGATCTCTCATCTCATCCTGCCCCGGAGTGAGGCCCGGGGCTGCCGCGAATCAGGGCAGCCCCGGGCATGTCAGCGAACACCGGCGATGCTTAACCATCGCCTAACCCTTGCCCGCCGTCCTGGGACAGAGCGGGACTCAGTCGGCCTTGGCTTCGGTCTCGGTCTCGCCCTTGGCCTCGGCCTTGTCTGCCGGCTTGCCGCCGGTCGTGTCGTCGTCATCTTCGTCCGCGAAAAGCGCCTCTTTCGAGACGGGCTCCTCGACGAGCTTGACCTGCCCGAGGACGTGGTCGACGACCTTCTCCTCGAACAGGGGCGCGCGGAGTTCCGCGAGCGCCTGCGCATTCTTCCGGTAGAAGTCCCAGACCTGCTGCTCCTGGCCCGGGAACTGCCGGACCCGGGCGATGAGGGCCTGGTTCACCTCCTCGTCCGAGACCTTGATATCGGCGCTCTCGCCGACCTGCGCAAGCACGAGACCGAGACGGACGCGCCGTTCCGCGATCTTCCGGTACTCGGCCTGGGCCTTCTCCTCGGTGGTGTCCTCGTCCTCGAAGGTCTTGCCGCGGGTCTTGAGGTCCTGCTCGACCTGGGCCCAGACGGCGGCGAATTCCTGGGCCACCAGCGACGGGGGCAGCTCGAAGGCGTACTTGCCGTCCAGCGCGTCGAGGAGCTCCTTCTTGAGCCGGCGGCGCGAGGCGGCCTCGAAATCCCGGCCGATCGCCTCGGACACGGCCTCGCGGAGCTTCTCCAGCGACTCCATGCCCATGGACTTGGCGAGCTCGTCGTCGATCTTGGCCTCGCCCGGGGCCTGGATCTTCGTGACGGTCACGTCGAACTCGGCGTCCTTGCCGGCGAGGTGCTCGGCCCCGTACTCGGCCGGGAAGGTCACCTTCACGACGCGCTTGTCGCCGACCTTGGCGCCGACGAGCTGCTCCTCGAAGCCCGGGATGAACGAGCCGGAGCCGAGCTCCAGGTCGATGCCCTCGCCCTTGCCGCCCTGGAACTCCTCGCCGTCGATGCGGCCGACGAAGTCGATGGTGACGCGGTCGCCGCTCTGGGCCTCGGCGCCCTCCTCGCGCTCGGTGAACGGACGGCTCTGGCCGGCCATGCGCTCCAGCGCCTCGTCGACCTCGGCGTCGGCGGGCTTGGCGACGAGCTTGGTCAGGCTGACGTCGGAGAGGTCGGCGAGCTCGAAGCTCGGCATCACCTCGAGGGCGACCTTGAAGGCGAGGTCGCCCTTGGCGTCGAGCGCCTTCTCGACCTCGGCCTGGTCGGTCGGGAACTCGACCTGCGGCTCCAGGGCGAGCTTGAGGCCGTTATCGGTGACGATCTGGCGGTTCGCCTCGTTGACGGCGTTCTGCACCACCTCGGCCATGACGGAGCGGCCGTAGACCTTGCGCAGGTGCGCGACCGGCACCTTGCCGGGACGGAAGCCCTTGAGCTGCACCTTGTCCTTCATGCCGGACAGCTCGTTGGTCAGGCGCTCCTCGAGTTCCTGGGCGGCCAGCAGAACCTGAAACTCGCGCTTCAGCCCCTGGGCGTTGATCTCGGTCACCTGCATCGTCGTCGTCGCTCTTCAAAGAAACCTGGGTTCGCCGGCCGGGCCGGCGTCGTGCTCGCGCGGACCGGGATGCCGAGATGTCGGGTACGGGGCGGAGGGTCCCGAGGGGACCGCAACCTCAGCAGAGGTCCTGGTGCGGGCGGAGGGGCTCGAACCCCCACGTCTTGCGACACTGGAACCTAAATCCAGCGCGTCTACCAGTTCCGCCACGCCCGCGCGCGCCGACATCCGGCGCATCGCCGGCCGCCGGAAGCGCGCCCTATAGCATGGGCCGGCGGGCCCGCAGCAAAAAACTTGCCCCTGTGGCGCGGGAGCCCGCGCGCCGCTAAGGAGCGGGTCCGTCGCGAGCCGCAGCCGAGATCCCATGCCGCCATCCCGCACCGTGCCGCCGACCGATTCGCGCGCCGGCACGCCGTCGCGCCGAACCCTGCTCGCCGCCGCGGCGGCCTTCGGGCTCGCGCCGGAGGCCGCGCGGGCCCAGGCCCAGGCCCCGGCCCAGGCGCCGGCCG